>JAKSJT010000246.1 GCA_024402125.1 Bacteroidales bacterium | reverse complement strand
TCCAGGAGACCGCCACTTTGCTAGGTATATAGTGCCTAAAATTGGGATTTCTTTAATTGACAAAATTTCAATTATACAAATCCATTCCCCCCTTTATTTATTCAGTGAAACCTCATATTATTATTAACCATAGGAAAGACAAGAGTTTATATAATTTCATTCTAAGGTTTTGTATCAAAAAATAAGTGTAGCAGATTTTGGGTTCCGCTACACTTATATATGAATTATTAGATTCCTACCTTATTTGATCTGTGGAAGACCAAGGTCCTTGAATGTTCTAGGAGCAGGAACTCCTGGAAGAGGCTTACGGTTCTTAATCTGCTCCATAGCAGTCTTCACTGCCATTTCGAGCTGCTCATCAACGCCTGCTGCCTCCTGATAGGATCGTTGTCGAGAAGGATGTCTGGATCAACACCATGGTTCTCAACAATCCACTGACCAGTCTTGGCATCATAGTTTGTAAAGAATGGAACTCTTACATCTGTGTTATCAAGATATGGAAGAGATCCGCTGATACCTACGATACCTCCCCAAGTTCTAGTACCGATAACTGTACCAAGTTCGTTAGCCTTGAAGCTCCATGGGAAGAGGTCACCATCAGATGCAGAGTACTTGTTGATAAGGAGTACCTTTGGACCTGTATGTGTTCCTTCTGGAATTGTTCCTGTTGTGCTACGGTTTCTGTACATGGTCATTCTGTAAGCCTCTCTCTGGAGACGCTCGATGATCATAGGAGAAACGTTTCCGCCACCGTTTGCACGGTCATCAATGATAAGAGCCTCCTTGTCGAGCTGTGGATAATAGTAACGAACGAACTCGTTAAGACCATCAACATTCATATCAGGAATGTAGATGTAACCTACCTTTCCGTTAGAAAGCTTTTCAACTGTAGCGATGTTCTTCTGAACCCACTCATAGTGATAGAGAGGATATTCGTCAGCGATAGGCTTAACGATAACCTTACGTCCACCTGCTGAAGCTGAAGAGTTGATTGTAAGCTCTGTAAGAACGTTAGCCTTACCTACAAGAAGCTTATAGATGTTAGGATAATCCTTTACAGATACACCGTCGATTGCTGTGATGTACTCACCAACCTTAACATTCATACCTGGTTCTGTAAGAGGAGAACGGAGGTTAGCTGCATATGATGCACCCTCAAGAATCTTGTTGATCTTGAAGTAACCACTCTTATCCTTTGAAAGCTCTGCTCCGAGAAGACCCATCTCGATTCTAGCTGGCTTGTTGTACTCACCTACTGTTACATATGCGTGACCTGTACCAACCTCAGAGATCATCTCACCGATGATGTAGTTAAGGTCAAGTCTTGTCTTAGCGTATGGAACGAGAGCTGCATACTTCTCACGAACACCCTTCCAGTCACGGCCGTGCATGTTCTCAAGATAGAATCCATCTCTAAATGCTCTCCAAACCTCATCATAGATCTGAGCCCACTCCTGTGAGTAATCAACAGTTGCTGTCATGTGGCTCATGTCAACCTTTGTAGAGAGGTTCACCTTAGCAGCTGGGAAGTCAGCTACATAATACTCTCTACCCTTTGAGAAGATTGCCTTCTTGTCTCCGAATCTGTATGAGAATGAAGCATCTGTACAAGTGTCATCCTTCTTTGTTGCGAAGTCGAATACGTTTGTTCCTCTACCGCTAGAGTACCAAACCTTCTTACCGTCGCTGAAGAAGCCTCTACCCTTGAATGGAAGCTTGATAATACGATCTGTAATACCATCAGCATCAAACTTAACCTCTGCTACAGCCTTTGCATCCTTGCTGTCTGCAGCTGGCTTAGTTGCTGGTGCTGCAGCAGTAGCCTGTCCGTCTGTTGGAAGAAGAGGTGAAGGAGTATCCTTTGCAAGAAGAGCCATATAAACTGCGCTCATGTTATTGTAAGCGTAGTTCCACTCAACGCTACTGTATGAAGGAGTAAGGTCTCTGTCTGATGTGAAGATAAGGTACTTACCATCAGAGCTGAATGCTGGTGATGATGAATCATACCACTTCTCTGTAATAGCATATTCCTTCTTTGAAGCAAGGTTCATGATATATACAACACTCATCTGGTTAGATGCAGGCTTTGTATAAGTAATCCACTTGCTGTCTGCAGAATAAGATGGTCTTACAGCACCTTCTGGAACAGTCATGATGACATTCTTTGACTTTGAAGTTGGGTCAACTTCAACAACACGGTTCTTTCTGTCAACATACATGATCTTCTTAGAATCAGGGCTCCACTGGATTGAGCTGATATAAGTGTCATTGTTCTTTGTCAACTGAACAGGCTCCTTAGACTCATCCTCTGTGCTCTGGATGTATACCTCTGTCTCACCAGTTCTGTCGCTGATGAATGCGATGTACTTTCCGTCAGGGCTCCAAGTTGCACCTCTTTCATGAGCTCCTGGAGTACGAGTGATGTTTCTAGTAACACCCTCTGCTGCCGGAACATTGAACACATCACCTCTAGCGGTAACTGCAAGGCGAGCTCCGTCTGGAGAAACACTAGCAGCTGTCATTCTAGAAGACACGTTCTTAATCTCTGAACGAGAATATGTATCATCAGATGCGATCTTTATCGAAATCTTCTCAGCCTTCTTTGTTGCTGGATCGAGCTTCCAGATATAACCAGCCTGCTCGAATACAATAACCTTACCGTTAGAGCTAGGGAACTTTACATCATAGTCTGTGAAGTTTGTAACCTTGGAAGTCTGCTTTGTCTTTGTGTTATAAACAAAGATGTTCATTGTCATATCACGGTCTGATGCGAAATAAATCTCATCACCGCACCACATAGGGAAGATATCCTGAGCGTCAACTCCTGGAGTAATATCAACAACGCTCTTTCCGTCATAGATCCAGATATCATCTGCCATACCACCGCGATAGTACTTCCATGTACGGAACTCTCTCATTACTCGGTTGTATGCCATCTGCTTTCCGTCTGGTGAGAAACTGAGCCAACCACCCTCTGGGAGAGGAAGCTTCTCTGGCATTGCTCCGTCTGTTGTCACAGTCCAAAGCTGTCCGTCAAAACTCTCGCTGATTCTGTTACGGAAATAAATCTTCTTACCGTCATTGCTCCAAGCCATAACGATGTTGTTAGGACCCATACGGTCACCAAGTTCGTCACGCTCGTTTGTTGCTGTGTAAGTAAGTCTCTCAGGAACTCCTCCAGTTGCTGGCATAATGTAAACCTCTCTATTGCCGTCATACTCACCTGTGAAAGCGATAGTCTTTCCATCTGGAGAATACTTTGCAAACATCTCATATCCTAAATGAGATGTCAACCTCTTTGCCTCACCACCGTTTAATGAAACAGAATAAAGGTCTCCGGCATATGAGAACACGACCTCTGAACCGTTTGTTGCTGGGAAACGAAGAAGCCTTGCCTCATCTTTGATCTCTGCTGCAAATGCGCTGAGAGTAAGGCCTGACAGAAGCAGGCCAAGGATTGCTTTTCTAACCATATTGATAGTGTTAATAAATTATTTGCCGCTTAACTTGTTTGTCAAGGTAACGAAATCCTCAACTGAGAGTCTTTCCGGTCTAAGCTCGAATACAGGATCAGACACAAACTCCGCCCTCTGCTCTTCTGACCAGCCTTCCTTCTCCGCCAAGGCATTGATAACCGGTTTGAGAGAGTTACGAAGAGTCTTTCTTCTCTGACCGAATGACGTCTTTACTACAGACTTGAAGAATGCCTCGTCACAGCCAAGGTCCGCACGAGAGTTCCTCTGCAGACGGATAACTGCAGACTGTACCTTTGGTGGTGGAGCAAAAGCTCCAGATCCGACAGTGAAAAGATATTCGATATCATACCAAGCCTGAAGAAGAACAGACAGGATACCATATGTCTTTGTTCCTGGCTTTTCAGCTATTCTCTCAGCAACTTCCTTCTGGATCATACAAACCACCTGAGGAATCGATTCCTTGTGGTCAAGGATCTTAAAGAAAATCTGAGATGAGATGTTGTATGGAAAATTACCAATTACGCAGAACTCTTTAGGGAAGAACTTCTGAAGGTTCATTTTCAGAAAGTCAGCCTGGAGAAGACGACCCTGCATATCATTGAAATGAGTCAAAAGATAATCAACAGACTCACCATCGATTTCTACCAATTTAAGATCCACATCAGCTCTAGGCATAAGGTACTGGGTGAGCACACCCATACCAGGGCCAATTTCAAGGACATCAGCTGGGCTCTCTTCAGAAGCTCCTTCCGGCTGCAAAGCATCCACGATTGCCTTTGCTATGCTCTGGTCTGTAAGAAAGTGCTGACCAAGTGCTTTTTTAGCTCTTACTTCCATCAAGTATATGTTTCAAATTATCAATCAAAAAGATATTGGCAGAATCCCATAATCCGCCAATTACAAAAGTAATTGATTTTTTCGAGACATAGTCACAATAAGGCATTATGATTTCACCTAATTAAATAATGATTCTAGTGTGAAACATAGTGTTTAACGCTCAAATTTGTTATTTTTGCGAACTTGAATTGTCAATTTAAACATACAGATATGTATAGAAGTAACACATGCGGAGAACTCCGCATTTCTAATGTCGGACAGACAGTAACCCTCGCAGGATGGGTACAGAAGTCACGTAAGCTCGGAGGTATGACCTTCATTGATCTTCGTGACCGTTATGGCATCACTCAGCTCGTTGTTGAAGCTGACGCTCCAGCAGAGCTCCTTGAAACAGCTACATCACTTGGCCGTGAGTTTGTAATCCAGGTAACAGGTGAGGTTGTTGAGCGCCAGAGCAAGAACCCTAAGATGGATACAGGTGATATTGAAATTAAGGTTTCAGCTATCAACATCCTCAACAAGTCTGTAACACCTCCTTTCACAATTGAGGAGAACAGTGACGGTGGTGAGGATATCCGTGCAAAATATAGATACCTCGATCTTAGAAGAGCACCTCTTCAGAGAGCTCTTAAGATTCGTCATAAGATTGCTCACGAAATCAGAAACTATCTCGATGAGCAGAACTTCATGGAAATTGAGACTCCATACCTTATCAAGTCTACACCAGAGGGAGCTCGTGACTTTGTGGTTCCTTCTCGTATGAACCCAGGACAGTTCTATGCTCTTCCTCAGTCTCCTCAGAC
>JAKSJT010000245.1 GCA_024402125.1 Bacteroidales bacterium | reverse complement strand
TTGTGTCACTTCCAAAGCTTCTTCCATTCAAGCTTGAGCTCAACCTTGGTGCAATCCTTTCAGTGATGGCTATTTTCTGCGTATCAGCAACTGAGACAATCGGTGATACAAGTGCCCTCTGCTCTGGTGCTCTTAAGCGTCAGCCAACAGACAAGGAACTTGGAGCAAGTATTTCCTGTGACGGTTTTGTGAGCGTCATTGCAGGTATCTTTGGATGTACTCCTATCACATCATTCTCTCAGAACGTTGGTCTTGCTGCAATGTCAGGTGTTGTTAACCGTTTCGCTATTGCAACTGGTGCCGGTATCATGATCCTTGGTGGTATCTTCCCAGCAGTTGGTACAATCCTCACAACAATTCCTCAGGCAGTGCTCGGTGGATGTACAATCATGATGTTCGGTTCAATTATGTTTGCCGGTTTCGGAATGCTCGCTAAGTGCGGATTCTCAAACAGAAACATGATTATCGTTGCTCTTTCTCTTAGTGTAGGTCTTGGATTCACATCAGCATCAGCTATGTTCTCTGTATTCCCACAGATTATCCAGACAGTCTTCGCTGAGAACTGTGTAGCAGTTGTATTCCTTCTTGCAGTTATCCTTAATCTTGTACTTCCAAAGGAGGATTAATATCTGTTTTTCTTTAATCAGTAAATTATTTTAAAGAAATAATTCTATTCAAGGCACTTGGCCAGTTTTGGCTGAGTGCTTTTATTTTATATAGGTGTATACTAAAGTATAATAAAAAACTACTTTTTGATAATTGTTTCGAAATTTGGTTATATTTGCACCCGAAATAAACTTTTATAAACAAATTGAGCAATAAAACATTTATGAAAAACAGATTTTTAGTTGCACTTGCACTTGTTGCACTTGCATTTACATCATGTAACCGTGAAGAGGTTCTTGATGGAAGCGACATTCTTCAGACTATCGTAGAGGAAAACAATTTTGAAGTTATAGAGGAAAGCGAGATTTCCGGACAGGAGCTCTTCAAGCAGTTCTCGGAGGGATTCTCACAGTATGCATCTGCAGAGGATATCTCACGTATTGAGAACAGCTACAATGAGGCTTTCAATAACACTCCTTCACTTGGCCCTGATACAAAGGCAATCGTTCCAGCCCTTTACAAGACTGTAAAGGTTGAGTACAAGACTCCAGATCAGAGCGGAAATCTTGTCTCAGCATCTGCTCTCATTGTATATCCTCTGTTCAAGAAGATTAACAATGTGATGCTTATCAACCATGGAACACACATCGACTTCATGCTTGTTCCTACCCAGTATACTTCAGTAGAGGGTATTATGGCAGCAACAGGTGCACTCTGTATCATGCCTGACTATATCGGACTTGGCTCAACAAGCAATCATCCTGACCTTTACCTCAATCATGATGTTCATGGTACTACAAGTATCGATGCCCTTATTACACTACTTGACTATGCAAAGGCAAAGAGGCTTCCTCTTGCATCAGACTACAAGACATATATCCTTGGTTACTCTCAGGGCGGTTCAGTGTCTCTTGCATCTCTTAGAGAGCTCCAGAGACGTGACAAGGCTACTCAGGACAGAGTTCACCTCGAGAAGGTATACTGCGGTGATGGACCATATGATCTTAGAGCTACTTTTGAGACATACCTTGAGGACTACAACAATGGAAAGGGTATCGGTCTTGGTACTGTAATTCCATTTGTGATCAACAGTATGTTCAACAGCTACCCATCAGAGGTCGCTGATATGAACTACGAGGATTTCTTCACACCATGGGCTCTCAAGACTAACGTTCCTCAGGTTATCAGAGCAAATAAGGAGAACCTTTTTGATGTAATGCTAAAGTTCGCAGGCAAGAATCTTGGTGATATCCTTAACATGGACTTTATCAACAACAATCCTGATAAGCTCTCTAGACTTCTTTCACTTATGGACCGTCAGAACCTCTGCGTTGGCTGGCAGCCACAGTACCGTCTTAAACTTCTTCACGGAAACCCTGACGGAGTAGTTCCATTCGCAAACTTTGAGGAGGCTTACGCTAACCTTAACAACGAGTACATGGAGGAACCACAGATCCTTGAATATAACCCAAAGCTTCTTGGAGATCCTCTTCTTCAGCATATCGCTGGTATGCTTGTAATGATTGAGCAGGTTCTTGCTGGAAAACTCTAGTAGAGTATCCACAATACAGCTATAGATGTTTTATGGAAGGGATGACAGATAAAGTCATCTCTTCTTTTTTTACCATTACAGGTATGAATCCTTTAAGTATCTATCCCAAAAGCGGATGTAATTTTTTTAAAATCCCCAAATAATTTTTTGTGATTCAACAAAAAATGACTACTTTTATCTATTAAATTCTTGTGAGTCTGTTAGCATAACTGCCCGTATAGGGCTTTGTATTAGTAATAATGGGGCCAAAAGCCCTTTTTAACTATATCCAAAAGATGGCAGACAACAACACTCCTCAAAATTCATCTGCGCTTGACAGCTTCCTTGCCAAGCTTGGAACAGTCCTTTCAATGACGAAGGATGCTATTATTGCAGACTTTGTCGGGGACATCCCGTCTTATGTTTCAAACCTTGCTTCAACTAATGAGATTAAGGATTATGACACTTTCAAGAAATCATTTGCTGATTCAGCGGATGCTCTTGAGAAGTTCATAACCTATATCTTCAATAGACTGGGTTATGATCTTACTACATTCAAGAAGAACAAGGAGCTTGTTGACCTTGTGAAGTCACTCCTTGTGACAATGGATTCACTTGGTACAACTGTGTCCGAGCTCTTTGGCGATGATATCAAATGGATGGATGAAGCTGAGAAGCTTGCCAAGTCTGCACAGGAGGAGGGAGGAGTTCTCCAGTCGGCTGACAAGATCTATAAGGATATCTCAGGAAAAGAACAGGGGCTTATTGCAAGTCTTGGTGAAGGTGCCATCTCTTTCGGTTCATCTACAGAGAATGACGGCAAACTGGTTAAGATTATCCAGACTATTACCCAGATAGTAGAGCTTATCATCAAGTTCAAGGATTTCGAGTGGTCCAACATCAAAAATGAGTATAAGGATTTCGGGAAGTTCGTTGACAAGACATATTTCAATGAGAAGTTTGCTGAAAGACTCTTTGATCATATTCTGACTGTCCTTCTTTCAAAGGCCAAGGAAGTCTTTGATGATGAGATCAAGGCTGTGGCAAAGAACATCGAGGCGTTCAAGAAGGATATCGAGAGAACAGTTGCTGAGGCAAAGGGCCAGATTGAAAAGTCCGCTTCAGAAATCCTCAAGGAAATAAAGGCTCTCGAGAAACAGATCGAGCAGATCAGAAAGCAGATTGAATCAGAGGCCACTCGTCTGTACAATGAAGCCAGGCAGCAGGCACTTGCTGCAAAGAAACAGATTGAGGGAACCGTTCAGGACTTCTACAATCAGGTATCAGGTGAACTTCAGGCTCAGTATAGGACTCTTGAAAATGAGCTTCTTGCTCTTACCAAGACATCCCTTGGTGACTTCGGTAAGATTGGTGATATCCTCAATAGGGTATACCAGGTGCTTGATTTCATGGGACTTCTTGAAAAGAAGACCATCGAAATCGCTACTTATGTAGAGGGAGTCGGAATAAAGGATTTGAACATCCCTGTTTCTGAGATTGAGGCCCTTCTCTCTGTTGCTGTTCCTGCCTATGACGGAAAGACTCCTGCGGCAGATCTTCAGAAGAAGGCAGACGAGGCTATAGCAGAACTTAAGTCAAAGATCCCTACTGTTGAGATCAATGTCATCAGCTGGTCTAGACTCGGTCAGATCTTCACAAGCCCTGAGAACTACTTCAAGGAAGTGTTCCCAGTTAAGGATTATGATGATGCTGAGAAACTTCTTGCAAAGATTTCCAACCTTGTCAGATCTTTCAATCCTGACATTCCTGATTTTAGCTCAGTCTCAAAGATTATCAATGAACTCCTTGTTAGAGTTCAGAAGGCAATTGATGAACTTCCTGGAGATGCAACAAAGGAGCTCAAGGATAAGATCAATGCAGTGAAGAAGTTCCTCCTTGACATCAAGAAGGTTCTAGAGTGTTATGCCATTGCATTCAAAAAGCAGATTTCGGAGGCATTTGATACTGTTAAGGGTGGAGCTGATTCAATTATAAAGCAGCTTAGTACTGATGTCCAGAAGGCTGTTTCCGAGGCTAGAGCGGAACTTGAAAAATCAGGTAAGGGTCTTTTGACTCTTGCCCAGACCAATATAAAGTGGAGGGACTTCTCGTCCCTTAAGATGGATGCAGGAACAAAGGATTTCCTGTATAGAACATTCGGAAAACCTTTTGAGGAGGTTGTCATTGAGAATGCGGCAGAGTATAAGCTTCTTGAAGGCATTGATCCGAAGGAATGGGGTTCAGCTGTGACCAAGGCATTCTCTGAGGTTGGCAGCTCTGGATCTTCACTTGTCAATGGCTATGTTGATATCATCAAGGAGATTGAAAAACGCATTAAGGATACATTTGATTCTAAGGCATGGGAGGCTAAGTTCGACAAGCTGACAGGTGAGCTGAAGACTGAGTTTGAAAAGCAGACTGCCGGCATTCCTATGAATGTTGATCAGCTGAAGAGCTTCTCTGAAGATACTCTTAAGAAGCTTATCAATGGAGATAAGGTCGATAATCCGTTCTCCAGCTTCGACTTCTCAGAATACCTTTCTATCGTATCGGACAATGTCAAGGCAATTGTTCCGACAGACCTTGACATCTACTATACAAAGTTCAGAACAGTTACTGTTGACGGAATCAATGGTCTTCTTTCTTCCGTTTCCGGAATCAGTACTGCAATTGACTCCACAGCAAAGGATCTCAAGACTACCGCTGAGGATAAGGCAGATGCTCTTAAGAACTTCGCCATTGATGTATTCACTGAGTATTGGGACAAGCTCAAGGATTCAATCATAAAGAATGTCATTAGACCGGTCCTTACCCTTATCGAAAAGGCAGTCAAGGAGTGGACAAAGAAGCTCCTCGAAAGAATCCTTTCGGAGGTTATCGCTTATGTGAAGTCCCTTGATATTAATCCACAGGACTACCAGAAGGCTCTCTCGGAGGCTAAGGAGACAGCTGAGGCGACAGTCAAGACTGTATCTCAGATATTGATGGTTGCCGATGATGTCCAAAACAATGGCGTCA
>JAKSJT010000244.1 GCA_024402125.1 Bacteroidales bacterium | reverse complement strand
CTCCACAGAATAACACAAAGAGCATCCTCCTTTGGATATCTTGCTACTAGGATCTTGAATCCTCCATTGTCGCCGGTATGATAGACAACGCCTTTCTCCGGTTCAATGAACCAACCATATCCGTAGTATGTTCCTGGTCTATTCTGATAATCGCTATAGACAGAACCCGACACTAGAGTATGAGGAGTAAACGCATCATTGAACAGTTCCTCTGAAAGGACAGTATTATTTCTGATGGACTTCTCCCATTTTACAAGTTCATGAGTCGAGGTATAGATTCCGCCATCAGGTCGTGTGGCAAAGAATGTCTCCTCTCCGAAATCATACTGATACCAGTTCTTTGGTTCGCTGCTCTTTCCTTCGGCTGCTGTTCTTTCCTCAGGCATGTCTTCAACATCTGCATACTCGTAGCCATGTGACATCCTTGGAATAAGGTCCTGATGGTTTCTGTCAAAATACAATGTCTCGTTCATTCCTGAAGGGACAAAGATATTGTCGTGCACATACTGTGTAAACTCCATACCAGATACTCTCTCAACAAGTTTACCAATCAGCACAAAAGTCGGATTGATATACTCGTAGTCTGTCCCAGGTTCGAAATTCAGATGATCCAAAGTAGCGAGATACTCTGTAGCCAGGTCCTCATCTCCATTGACCTTCGCTTCTCTTGTCAAATAGCCTCTTAGATCTGGAATACCGGATGAATGTGAAAGAAGGTGTGCAACTGTCACCTTCTGCCAAAGAGGATCAGTATACTCGGGGAAATACTTTCCCATCGGATCCGAAAGTGATATCAATCCTTTCTGAACAAGTTGAAGTGCAGCCACTGCTGTGAACTGCTTTGAGCATGATGCGATATTGAAGAATGTGTCGCCATCAATCTTTGCACCTGATTCAATATCAGCTATACCATATCCCTTGTCAAAAATGATTTCATCACCCTTGACAACAAGGATAGCTGCGCCTGGTTCCCCTTCAGGAAACCAAGCAGTTGCGATAGAGTCAAGCTGCTTTTCAAGAGCGGCAGTTGAATTATTATTTGAACTAGAACAACCCATAAGAAGAAGTGCAGAAGCCGCAATGCCTGCAATTAAAGAATATTTCATTGAACTTAATCTAAATCTGACTTAAACAATACACTGTATGCATCCGATGGCATCCTCCAGTCTCCCCTAGGAGAAAGTGAAACGGATCCGACCTTAGGACTATCCGGCATGCAGGAACGCTTGAACTGCTGACTGAAGAATCTTCCGACGAATGTCTTCAACCACTTGGTGATAGTCTCTTCATCATATTTATCGCCAAAGGCCTTCTTTGCCAGGAATCTGATCTTTGACGGAGAATATCCGAACCTGAACATATTATATAGGAAGAAGTCATGAAGCTCATATGGTCCTATATGGTCCTCAGTCTTCTGCTTAATGTTTCCATTCTCATCAGCAGGAACAAGTTCCGGACTGATAGGTGTGTCGATGATATCCAGGAGGATATCTCTGACAGACCTGCCGGTTCCTGCATTATCAGAGTTGAACTCATTGTCGGCTGTCCATCTGATAAGATGCTGGACAAGAGTCTTAGGGATACTTCCATTGACTGCATACATGCTCATATGGTCTCCATTGTATGTCGCCCAACCTAATGCCATCTCAGAAATATCTCCAGTTCCTATTACCATTCCTCCTTCCTTGTTGGCGATATCCATAAGAATCTGTGTTCTTTCTCTAGCCTGACAGTTCTCATAAGTGACATCATGTACAGAAGGGTCCTGACCTATATCTTCGAAATGCTGGTTAACTGAAGGAACGATGGAAATCTCCCTTGAGGTAATGCCTAGAGCATCCATCAAAGCAATTGAATTATTGTATGTTCTTCCAGTTGTTCCAAATCCAGGCATGGTAATGCCGAGGATACGTTTTCTATCCCATCCCAGCTTATCGAAAGCCATGGCCACGATAAGAAGTGCAAGTGTACTGTCCGATCCACCCGACACTCCTATCACTGCAGTCTTACAGTTAATATGAGCTAGTCTGGTAACAAGGCCCTGTACCTGAATAGATGTAATCTCTTTTGATCTTTCAGCCAGCTCTTCAGAATTTCCATAAGGGACAAATGGATGAGAGTCCACTTTTCTAAGAAGCTTTTCTTCAAAATCAGTATTAGAAGGACTACCTAATTCATGACGAAGATAAAAAGAAGAATACTGACTAGAAGGTTTTCCATTAGGAGCTATGCTATAATACGTAGACTCTTTCTGTCTCAACACTTTAAGCTTTTCTACATCAATATCTGCTTTAATTACTGAACTCTCCATCTGGAATCTGTCGTTCTCAACTATAAGAGCTCCATTCTCGTAGATCATCGATGCGCCAGAATAAACTATATCCTGGGTTGATTCTCCATATCCGCATGAACAGTAGATGTATCCTGAAACAAGCCTTGCTGACTGATTGGAGACAAGACTTTTTCTATATGAATGCTTTCCGATGATTTCATTGCTGGCAGAAAGATTGACAATAATCTGAGCTCCTGCCATCGCATGATAGGAGCTTGGTGGTATTGGTGTCCACAAGTCTTCACATATCTCTATTGCAAATGTTGTCTCTCCAATACTGAATAGCTGATTGGGATTTATATTGCACTTGAAGCCGGCATACCTGATCACACCGTCAAATCCATCTCTATAGTAATCCTTGGCATTGCTTGTTATATGTCCCACAGCAAGGTTATCAGGAGACAGGAAATCCGAACCGCTTGCAAACCATCTGCTCTCATAGAACTCATTATAGGTTGGAAGATATATCTTAGGTACAATTCCTATTACATTGCCGTTACGGATAACAATGGCACAATTGTACAGACGGTCCCTGAATCGGACAGGAGCTCCGACTACTACAGTTATAAACATGCCTCTAGTAAAGTCTCTGATCTTCCCTACCGCTTTCTCAGCTGCGTCAAGGAGATGATTCTGAGCAAACAAATCACCACATGTATATCCTGTGACAGACAACTCCGGAAAAGTCAAAAGAGATACTTTGTCATTTTCTGATTCTGCGATGATTCTGCAAATCTCATCTGCATTAGACGACACATCACAAAGCTTGACTCCAGGTACAGCAGCCGCAACTCTTATGAAACCATAATTCTGCATAATTGATTCAGTTTAAATGATGAAAAGACAATCATCTTCAAAGATTACAAAATTAACAATTTAGGAAAATATCTAGCCCGATTCTTCAAAAACATTGACTTATCCAATTATTATCAATCAGCTGCGTGTTTATATTAAAAAATGCGAGACAAAATTATTGGGGATTTGTAGAAATTTTAATATTTTTGCATTGATTAGGTAAATGTGTAAAAATGCTGACAAACATCAAATCTGACATAGAGAAGCTTATTGCCCTTTACGAAGGACAGAAGGTTCAGAATGAAGACCTACGTGTCAAGCTTGAGAAGAGCCAGCAGGAAGCACAGGCCTATAAGAAGCAGATTGAAGACTTGGAGCACCAAATAGACAATCTTAAATTAGCTGAAGCATTCCTTGCGCCTACTGGAAGTGATTCTGGTGCCAAGGCCAAAATAACAAAACTGATAAAAGAGATCGACAAGTGCATCTCTATGCTTGAAAAGTAATATGGACCAGAGCATTACAATTAAAATAGCAGGTCAGGAGTATCACCTCAAGGCGAGTTCTCCCGAAGTAGAGCAGTTGATGCGTATCGCAGCGGACACTATCAACCAGAAATTGGCGGCCTATGATGCCAAGTTCAGAGATAAGACCCTAGCGGACAAACTGGCTTTTGTTGTTCTCAATGAAACAATTTCAAGACTCTCCTATCAGAGAAAGATTCAGGCACTTGAATCTGAAATTAACAAGCTTCACGCTCAGACAGAACTTTATTTGGCAGATATAGAAAAGAAATAACCGTCAGTACACATTGCTGAAAACAACACGTTCCTCGGAACCGGGTTTTCTCGGATAGGGATGGCAGGCCAAGGTTACCTTCGGGGATTCCGCTTAGGCGGGACGATGGATTTCTGAACACATTCGGAGCCCAAATCGTATCAGATCAGAATTTTCTGACAACCGACTGACGGCTTTTCTTTTTCTCCTTTAACGGTCAGCTTCTTATGAAGCCGGCCGTTTTATTTATTTGACACACAAAACAATATATATATATGAACATGCTATTTTTAATTGTGGCAGCTATAGTAGGAGCAGTTCTTGCTATTGCCATCTACATAATTGTCAACAGGATAGTCCTGAAAGGCAGAAAGGCAGAGATCATCGAAAAAGCTGAGATTGAAGCCGAAGGCATCAAAAAGGAGAAGATTCTTCAGGCTAAGGAGAAATTCCTTCAGCTAAAGAGCGAACATGAAAAGGCAGTCAATGAAAAGAATGCACAGATCAAGGACGCTGAGAACAGAATCAAGCAGAAGGAGAACAGCCTCAATCAGAAGAACGAGGACCTTCAGAAGAAGCTCCGTGACACTGAGAATGCAAAGAACAGTCTAAATGTTCAGAGAGAGAATCTTGAAAAGAAGATTGCAGAGTACGAGGGACTTAAGGCTCAGGCGAACAAGCAGCTTGAAGTAATTGCCGGTCTTAGTGCACAGGAAGCTAAGAACATCCTTATGGAGAACATGAAAGCTGAAGCTAGAACAGAAGCTCAGGCTTACATCAATGACACAATGGATGAGGCTAGACTCAATGCGACAAGAGAGGCTAAGAGAATCGTTATCAATACAATCCAGAGAACAGCTACTGAGGCTGCTATCGAGAATGCAGTAACTACATTCCCTATCGAGAACGACGAAATCAAGGGTCGTATCATCGGTCGTGAAGGCCGTAACATTAGAGCTCTTGAGGCTGCAACAGGTATTGAAATCGTAGTCGATGATACACCAGATGCTATCCTTCTCTCAGGATTTGATCCAGTAAGAAGAGAGGTTGCCAGACTTGCTCTTCATCAGCTCGTTATCGATGGACGTATCCACCCAGCACGTATTGAGGAAGTAGTAGCAAAGGTTCAGAAGCAGCTCGAGGATGAGATTCTTGAAACTGGTAAGAGAACTTGTATCGACCTCGGTATTCATGGTCTCAGCATGGAGCTTGTTCGTCTTATCGGTCGTATGAAGTACCGTTCTTCTTACGGACAGAACC
>JAKSJT010000243.1 GCA_024402125.1 Bacteroidales bacterium | reverse complement strand
TAAGTTCAGATGCCAGGTGCTGTTCAGTGTGACAGCAGACGGAAAGAGCAGATACTTCTTTGCCAACAAGGTCGGTAATGAGAGCCTTTTCATATCGAACAGCAAGGAAGTCATCCCGCATGTCGCAGAAGAGCTGGAGAGCATCAGAAGGAACGAGCCAAAGCTCCAGCAGCTGAGACTCTGGGTGACAAACCTCAAGTACGACCAGGACAGATATCACATCATCATAAAGAACAAGTATAAGTCCTACCCATACTGGTGGAAGAAATATGACAGATAAAAGCAAGTCTGATGTCTTTATAATTCTCAGGCCATTCTGGCCAGGCACTATCAACAACAATTCTTAGTCGGTTTCATCCAACGTCAGACTCTTCAGAGAGATCTGCCGGGAGGTACATCTCTCTTTTTTAACTGAACCATCATGAAGAAACTACTCATAATCTTACCAATACTTCTCTGCATGGCCATCAGCAGCCATGCCCAGAACGCATCAGTTAGCACAAATGTATTCGGATATGCTGATCTTCTCACGATCAATGCTGAAGCATCCTATGCTTTTGCACGTCACTGGACGGCAAATGCAGGATTCCAGTACAATCCATGGTCCTTCAAGGGAGACTGGGGTGAAGCTCGGAATGAGAGGCGTACCATCTCTGCAGGAGCCAGATACTGGCCATGGAACATCTATTCAGGCTGGTGGATTTCAGGTAAGGCCGCATGGGAGGAATACAACAGAGGCGGATTCCGATCACCGGAGACAGAAGAAGGAGACGCCATCGGAGTAGGGGCCTCTGCCGGATACTCGCTGATGCTCCACAGAAACATCAACCTTGACTTCGGCATGGGACTCTGGGGCGGACATAAGAAATACACAGTCTACAAATGCCCCACATGTGGAAAGGTAGTTGACCAGGGAGAGAAGACATTCTTCCTTCCAAGCGATGTGCAGCTTTCAGTAGTATTCACATTCTAGAGCATGGAAAAATGACCAGAAGAATAATCCCAATACTGATAATCACCGGCATTGTCTGTGCCTGCAGCGCAAGCAGAAAGGTCGCAAACCTCTCTGAAAACGCTGTTGCAGCCAAACTACAGCTGAGCAGTGATGACGAACCAATGCTTCCGGAACTGGACATGATAAAGTCCAGATCAGCAGACACCATCCATATTACTGGCCTCAATGGTGAGGATATGATACTCATGAATGCAGTGAAAGATGAAGATGGTGAGATGGTGGCACATGATGTCATTGATGCAGCATATGTCACTGCCAGATTCAGAAATGTAGCCGAGAGGCACGGAAAGATTGACCTGGAGTTCCAGGTGGTAGTACCGGAAGCCATGCAGGATACCAAGTGGCAACTTCGTTTCTATCCGGATATGTACATCCTGGAAGATAGCGTAAGGCTCGAATCCGTCATCATCACAGGCAAGGATTACAGAAGAGCCCAGCTGAAAGGCTATCAGCAGTATCAGAAGTTCATTGACAGTATCGTAAGTGACACCACCAAGTTCATCAATGTCTGGCAACTTGAACTGTTCCTTGAACGCAACATCCCTGAAGTATATGCATTTAAGACAGACAGCACGGAAGTGTCGGACGAGCAGTTCGCTTCGGTTTACGGCGTCACGCAGAGACAAGCAGTGGACCATTACACGAACCAGTTTGCCAAAAGGTGGAATAACCGTAAGAAGACACTCACAGATAAGATGTACAGAAGATATGTCAAGGTACCTATCGAGACAGAAGGCATCAGACTTGACACCGTCATCCAGAGCGTAAACGGAGACTTCATCTACAACTACGTGCAGACCATAAATACAAGACCGAAACTCAGGAAAGTTGACATCGTCCTCTCCGGAGAAGTATGGGAAGCAGACAAGAAACTCTATCTCATGTCCAGGAGCGAGCCGCTGACATTCTACATAAGCAGCCTGTCGGCATTCGTGGACGGAACTGAGAAGTATCTGACAAAGATTATCCAAAGAAGAGTCGAAGCAAACACAGCCTGCTATGTTGACTTTGAATCCGGCAAAGCGGAGATTAAGGAAGGACTGTCGAACAATGCCGAGGAGATAAGACGCATCAAGGGCAACCTTGCCCAGCTGATCGAGAACGAGGTCTTCGATCTGGACAGCATCGTTGTCACAGCATCAGCCAGTCCTGAGGGAAGCATCAGAACCAATGAGTCTCTTGCTCTGAAGCGAAGCGAGTCTGTCTCCAGATACTTTGATAATTATACCAGACACTATAGGGATTCGCTGCAGAGGGAAAAAGGATTTGCTATCGATGAAGACGGCAATATCCTGAGAGAGGAATTCCAGGATATCCGCTTCATAGCAAAGAACGGAGGTGAGAACTGGACAATGCTTGAGAACCTCGTAGTGAAGGATACAATCCTCACGCAGGATCAGAAGAACCAATTCTGCGAGCTAAAGAATACCGAAAGGGATCTCGATAAGCTCGAATCTGAGCTTCAGAGACTACCGTACTACCAGCATCTGAAGGAAGATCTGTATCCGAAGCTCAGAACCGTAAGGTTTGACTTCCATCTT
Source organism: Bacteroidales bacterium (assembly GCA_024402125.1). GTDB lineage: Bacteria > Bacteroidota > Bacteroidia > Bacteroidales > UBA932 > Cryptobacteroides. The sequence goes on along the minus strand of JAKSJT010000243.1, from coordinate 2,609 downwards.
CACCGCAAAGGAATGATTCAGGAAAGCATACAGACCACAGAGCTGGACACGACCTATATGCAGGGTGTGCAGGCAATCAGAGACAGGGACTACGAGACAGCAGTTACACTCCTGAGGGAGTATGCCGACTACAACACAGCCGTCGCCTACTGCGCCCTTGACTACAATGCATCGGCACTCAGCATTCTGGAGACTCTTGAAAGGAGCGCTGAAGTGAACTACATGCTGGCAGTCGTCTATACTAGACTAGGTCGCATCCAGGAAGCAGTCCAATGCTATGTCAATTCCTGCGAGCAGAACCAGACGTTCGTTCATCGAGGGAACCTAGATCCGGAGATATCTGCTTTGATCAAGACGTATGGATTGAACAGGCAGGAAGACGAAGAAGATTATTTCAACTGATATGGAAACAGAACAGACAAGCACACAAATCGAGGAAGAACTCATACCGAACAACGACTTCTGGCCATTCTCGCTGATCACATTATTCTCAGGTGTTGACTCCATCATGGTAGGATGCGGATTCATGTGGATCCGAGACAACTATCTTCCCGGATGGAACTGGCTGTTCGGGATAGTGGTAGGGACCTTCTGGTTCATCGCCGCTTTATGCGGGATCGGACTGATAGCCGGAACCATTGTCCACCTCATTCAGTGCAGGACGCTGAGAAAGATAAACAGTGAAGGCATAGAAGCATTAACAGGGAACTCCGTTCAACAACACAATTCATAAACCTAAAAGCAATGAAATCAAAATTCATCACTCTCATTGCCGCTTGTGCAGCACTTGCGGCATGCAACAAGGAGCCGATTGACATCAATCCTACGATCGAGTCACAGGGCGAAGGCGTAATCACATTCTCAATCAACGCTGAGCAGGCACCACTGACAAAGGCAGTCTCAGCCTACACCACAGCACAGACCTACGAGTCACAGGTCAACAAGGTGCAGATCTTCGTATTCGGAAGTGACGGTGCCATCAACTTCTACCAGAACCTTGGCACAAAGACTTCAGGCAGCATCTCTACAACTTCTGGAGCCAAGACAGTATGGGCCGTTGTCAATGGCCCTGACCTCTCAAGCATCGGCAAGCTCTCAGACCTCCAGGCAAAGGCTGTCACTCTCTCAGAGAACAGCACAGCTGCTGCGACAGGTTTCGTGATGGCAGGAAGCAATAGCGTGACTGTTGCCAATGGAACAGCTGCGAACTGCGCTATCACAGTATCAAGACTTGTCAGCCGTGTTGCCCTTGTCAATGTCATCAACAAACTTCCATCTTCATATGGAGTAATCACTATTGACAGAGTATTCCTCTCCAATGTTGTCGGCAATCAGAATCTTGCAGGCAATGCTTCAGTTTCGACATGGTACAACAAGGAAGGCCGTGCTGATGAGAGCACAAGAAATGCTGCTCACATCATTGACGGCTCTACCTACAAGGCGTCTTGTGAGGCTCTCACATTCAAGAACGTGGCTCAGAGCGTGAGCAACGGAGCGACACACACTCCTACCACACCTTATCTGTTCTACTCATTCCCTAACAGCAGCACAACTGCTCCTGCAGGATTCAAGAGCACATTCGCAGCACAGAGATCCGTTCTCGTAGTGGCAGCTACCATCTCCGGAAAGCAGTACTACTATCCAGTTGTACTTGATGACGCCACACTTGACAGAAATAAGACTTACACAGTTGGTCTCACCATTACCGGTCTTGGCTCAGAAGATCCAAACCAGCCGGTTGTCAAGGGTAACCTTTCTGCAAGTATCACAGTCAGCGGATGGACTGCCGGTGCAGTCTACGACGAGACTATCTAGAGGATAGCGGCAGCAAGGAGAGGCAAAAGGTCCTTCAGACAGACTACCGCCAGGGGGTCGGTTCCCCTCTGCCGCACAAGTAAACACTAAACGACATGAGACGACTTGCAATTATTTCAATTATACTGGGGACGCTGCTTTCAGCAGTGTCCTGCTCTGTGAAGGAGGACAGAGACCTCTGTCCATGTTGGCTCCAGATAGATTTGTCCGGATGTATCCATTTCGGCCCCGAAGTGCAGATCAAGGGATGGAACGGTAATAGGAATGTAATGGGGGCAAAGGTCTTTGAAGAAGACTTCGATACAATATATGAAGCTGAAGTCCCACGAGGATCCGTCAGCTACTGTGCATACAGTGGGTTCGAGAAGAGCAGACAATCAGGAATGGAAGTAATCATTCCGGAGGGAGAACAGTCAGACAGGATATATGCCTATAGGGCAGATGTCATAACCTTGGGTGAGACTGCCTATGACAAGGTCCATCTTCATAAGCAGTATGCAAACGTCTTCATGTCTTTCGCCGCTACCGAAGGAATGCGTATTCCAGGCATCTCTGTAGAGATACGAAGCCATTGGAACGGAATCAATCTGAAAGACCTGTCACCACTTGCTGGCAAGTTCAGCTTCTCCCCACAGATGAGCAAGGACGGGATCTGGTCATTCCGTCTTCCAAGACAGGGAAATGATGAGATGATAATGAACGTCTACTCAAATGGGACTCTTGTCGATATGATCAATCTTGGAGAAACAATCAGCAAGACTGGATATGACTGGAGTGCAGAAGACCTTGACGAT
>JAKSJT010000242.1 GCA_024402125.1 Bacteroidales bacterium | reverse complement strand
AAGGTCTATGAGACCTATAATGTTGTGGTCGATTTCCGTGACATTGCAACCTGCATCTATCTTGCCATGTATGATGGTGGCAAGTGGAGCCGTTGGGACACTTATCGTGGAGACTGCGGTATCTTCGCTTGGATCTCATTCTGTGCAACTCAGGCTGTATTCACTGAGTTGGAAGAGCTTCATTATATTGAGACGTGTTCAAACCTGACTGCAAAGAATACTTCTCTCACCCTCAAGTCAATGCGCCACAAGGACGAAGTGATGATGGTGCTTGAACTCGTCGAGGTTCCTCAGATGCACGAACTCCTTACTCGCATTTATGTTATGCGTATGACTGATGAAGAGATTATGACTAAGATGAATATGAGCGAAGAGCTCTTCAAGAAGACTCGTAAGGTTGCCGAGACAATGCTGAAGGAGTGTCTTATCAATGAGGGACAGATGCTCGTGGAGCGTGCTGACGGCAAGACTGTCAACCTCGTTTCTGAAGCTCTGAGTGACCTCAGTGGTAAGATTAAGACCTCTACCTCTGATGAAGCTATGCTTGTCGCGGACAAGATGTTCTCTGATGATGACGAGTTTGATGAACTCAAGGAGGCTCTCGAACAGTTCTACCCAGGCTTGCCTTGGATGGAGCAGTGGGTAAACTTTGTACTTGACCGTGCTGCCGAACTCAACTGGAACGAAGAGGATGAAACGGTCTTCTTCGAGCGTTTCTACCATCATACCGACCCAGTATCTCTGGCTAAGCGTTTGGGACGCGCTCGCACCTGGATTGACAATAAATTCAGCCGTGAAAACAAGGCTCTTGTTGTCTATATCAAGAAGTGGTGGTCTATCTACTGCCGCTAATCTGCAAAAGTAACCTCTATGATAGGAAAAGAGTGCGGAACTGAATAGAAATCGTTCAGTTCTGCACTCTCTCTACTACAGAAGAACAAATATAAATGTACAAGTTATGAAAACAAAGATGACTGTAGGCTCAGCCTTTGAGACCATTGCTAAGGAGGTGAAAGACTCCAAGTTTAATAAAGATAAAATGGATGCCATTGCTAAGGAGGTGAGATTCCTGAAGCGTATGATGGGGCTCACTATGATACAGAGTTGTATTGTATCAGTGTTTCTGGAGAATGCAGGTGAGACAGTAACTTGTCAAGAACTGGCTGAATACGTAGGCGTAAGCCGCATACGTATCATGACTGTTCATAGTCAGATTGATGATCTCGTAAAACGTGGATTCCTAACTGTTGTCGATGGCAGGGTTAGCGAAAAGTGGAATATGCGCTTTTCTGCTACAACCTCGCTTGTCAATGCGGTACGTTACAATCACGAGATTATTCCGTATGATTATAGCGAGACAAGCAACGATGATATGTGGCAGATGATTTCATCATTACTTCACGAGTGCGATTACAACAATATCAGTTATCAGTATATGGTGCAGCAACTTCGGAAACTCATTTCTGGTTGTACTCATCTTGATTTCTGCTGTAAGTTGAGTGAGTTGAACCTGTCGGATGATAATCTTGTATTGCTGCTTGTCGTATGCAACTGTCTTGTGAACAAGAACGAAGACTATGCGTCAATAGGAGATTATGATGACATTATTCCTTATGCTGGTTACGGCAAGATTATCCGTCAGTTCAAGTCGAAGTCCAACGAACTTGTTGTGAAGAATCTTGTTCAAGCCACGAACGATGATTGTGACGAATATCGTCTTACCAAAGATGGCACAGTGCAGTTATTGGGTAAGGCTTACCTCAAAGAAGATGAGGAAGAAAACGTAAGCGAATCCCAGAAAATAACGGCAAAGGAGATGTTTTACAATCCTGAGGAAGCGGCTCAGATTAATCGTCTGACCAATCTTCTCAAGCAAGAGAACTTTGCTCAGATTCAATCACGTATGAACAAAGTGGGAATGCGTCCTGGTTTCTGTGCCCTTTTTTACGGAGCTCCTGGCACCGGCAAGACAGAAACCGTACTTCAAATGGCACGCAAGACTGGTCGCGAAATCGTTCAGGTTGATCTCTCAAACATAAAGGACAAATGGGTGGGCGAAAGCGAGAAAAACATCAAAGCAATATTCACTGATTATAGCCAGAAGTTGGCAAATTCAAAGATTGCGCCTATCCTGTTCTTCAATGAAGCTGACGGCATCTTTGGCAAACGTCATACGGATATTAACTCTGAGGTCGAACAGATGTCTAACGCTATGCAGAATATCATCTTGCAAGCCATGGAGGATTTCGAAGGTATTCTCATCGCAACAACTAATCTTATCGACAATCTCGACTCAGCATTTGAACGTCGCTTCCTGTACAAGATTGAGTTCAAGAAGCCTTCTATTGAGGTTCGTAAGAAGATCTGGCTGAGCATGGTTCCTGAACTGGGGGAGAAGAATGCTGAAGTTCTTGCTTCACGTTACGATTTCAGTGGCGGTCAGATTGAGAATGTGGCTCGTCGTATGATGGTTGATGCTATCTTGTATGGTCGCACCCTTACAGGAAAAGAGGTCGTTTCTGCTTGTGATGAAGAGCAATTCGGAAAGAAAAAGTCATATACCATTAACAAAAAAAGCGCATAACAATGAACTATAACATCGTTTTCGTCTGCACTGGCAATGCTTGTCGCTCACCATTTGCAGAAACAGTATTGAAGCAGATGCTCAAGGAAGCAAACATCAATAACGTTGATGTCTGGTCGTGCGGAACTCTCGATTGGGGCAGCAATCCACGTGATGCTCAGATGGTGCTTACGGCTAAAGAGTTGGGGTATACCATGGATGGTACGACCCAACACATGAGACGTGATGACCTTGTAAAGGCTGATAAGATTATTGTCTTCGAACCCTACCATAGGGATGAAATTACCCGCATCCTCGATTACGACCATTGGAATCGCATTACGTTGTTCGATATGTATGCCTTTGGTGCAAACAACGAGGTTCGTGATCCACATTATGAATCTCCAGCCATATATAAAGATGTAGCTGAGCTTATTATTGACGGCTGTAAGTCAATCGTTTCAAAATTGGGAACTATTGTTTTGTGACTGGTGTTTCCCAATAAACAAAATATACCGTTTAGCTCTAAAACCATAAAACCTTATGCAGACACTAAAGGAATACCTTGCCATAATCATCATCGCTGCAATTGCACTGTTTATCGAAATCAATTTTCTGCATCCTGACAAATACAAATCTTTTCGTATTATTGATTATTACGATGAAGAAGTGTATGACACCATTGCCGTCGATACTGTTGAAGTCGAGGTTGAGATAGATTCTGAGGATATTCCTTGTGCCGGTACTTCCGAAAATAATGGTATCAAAGCCACTAGAGATTATTTATATCGTGGAAGTGCGCCGTCTCTTTCTGGTAGAATATGCATAGTTGAATATTTTATAAATGAGAGAGGTGATGGATGGACCGAATCTGAGCGTAATACAGCTACAAGCAGAGTATATGAGGCAGAAGCATGGCTAAAAGACAAAGCCGTAGAGTATGGCACTGAGGTAGAATTTGTTACTGTCTCTTATGGCAAGAACTACTGTGTTGATAACATCCCAGGATATTCTGATGAAGATGATAAGAATGATAAGTTCCTGAACAAAGTATTTCGCAGTCTTAACTGGACAGATCATGAAGCATTCGTGAAACACATGAGGGAAAAATACGAATGCGATGGAGTTGTCATATTGGTAATGGCGAAAGCTGTAGGAAGGTCTTGGGCATGTCCTTATACAAGAAGTCATGAAGAATATGGAAAGACGCAGAATTTTGCAGAAGGTGCTATAATTTTCAACACCAAAAGGTTCAGGGATGGCTCAACAGCACCATTATATGCAGCTACAGTCGCACATGAGATTTTACATCTTTGTGGAGCATGGGACTTCTACGAGGAAAAAGGCATTCAAGACAAAGAACATGCAAGCAAAGCAGAGAAACTATTCCCAAAGAGCATCATGTTACATGAAAACAAAGACATATACAGCTGCCAACTTGACGAAGTTACAGCATGGCTAGTGGGAATTGGGAGTAAGAAAGATTGGTATGTATGGTTCCAACCACAATCATAAACGATAATTCTGTAGGAGCAATGAGACCAAAGTGTAAAACTTACAATAAGATAGTAAGAGTTCTTGATAAACTCGGCTATAAGTATAAGAAAGAAGGGGCAATATGCTCTTTTGAAACGGACACCTTCGAGTATTTGATTTTCATAGACGAGGAAACAGAAACTTTCTCCATCAATGAATATGTAATGGGACTGAAAGGCAAACTAACCAAAGAAGAGTTTGAGATGGCTTTAGACGTTACCAAACATTTCCATAAGGAATACGATGGCGAATGGAATGATGGCATATCCTATTTTTATTCTCCTGCATATTGTCTGAAAGGTATCAGAACTATACCGCAGGATCAAATGGATAAGATCATAGAAGAGTTCTTTGAGGCATACTCCTTTATGGCTGCCAATGCCTGTATGGTCACTGATGTTACTATTCCATGGCAGAGTCCGTAAGTTTTTATGCAATGTCTGATAGTTTGAACTGAATATAAACGTCAATTATAACAAGAAACAAAAGTTTGACATAACAACATAGTAAGATGAAAGAAGTAATAATCAATTCAACCAAGATTAATGAGGTGAATAAGGAGGTGGTTTTTGAACCACAACTCATTTGCATTGACAGCTCAGATGTCCGCTTTGCCTTAATGGGTAAATCTGGCGTGATGTATCAGGAGGCTAAGAGTGCAGGCGAGAGCATTCCTGACTTTATGAATAAGGTCTTTGATGAACTGAAATCACGCAAGCAGGTTATGGATAGCAGTCACTATCTGATTCACCTGATGGTTCCAAAAACAGATGAGTTCACGATGGAGCACATGGGACTGATCCATGATTTCTTTGAGACTCTCGGAGAAGATAAAGAGATTCTTTGGGGTATGGGTAACAGCAAAGAGAAGAACCAGATGACCATGACCGTCCTTTGTACGAAAGATGATGATTCGAAGGCAAACAAGCAAATTCTTGTATGTGCCCCATCAGGTGCAGGAAAGACAACTCTCGTAAAGCATCTCCTATCAGAATTGGGTAATGAACTCGGTTTCTGTGTTTCGGTTACCACACGTAAGCCACGTACCGGAGAAGCTAATGGTGAGA
>JAKSJT010000241.1 GCA_024402125.1 Bacteroidales bacterium | reverse complement strand
ATATTGCCATGAATATCGGTGGACTCTACACAAATGAAGTTAAGGCGACCGATATTGAATCCAGGTTCAGCAACGTTCCTAAGGACTATCAGAAAAAAGCGCTCAATATGCTTTTCAGCATGGCAGATGACCTTGACTGGCTTGATTCTAAAGATGTTCTGGAGAAACTCCCTGGAGTCGGAAAACCATCCAGAACAATACTTGGCTCTCTCATTGAATACATAATGAACGCACCGGCAGCAGCAAGCCTTTCTGATGGAGTTGTCTCTAAGGAGTTCTCAGCTACCGACTGTCTTGATATGATATATTCATATGTATTCAAGAGCACCATCGCATCCAGAAAACTATCCGAAAAGGACCAGTACCTGCAGAGCATGTTCGTTGAAGCTCTCATGGATATGGGAGGCTTTACAATGATGCCTTCTTCGTCAAAGAAACTCTCGACTGAGGGATACGAGTCAACAACCAGAGCAATCTTTAATGTCGGAGAGATTTCTCCGGCTATCTATTATGCTTATCTAAGCAAGGTCAGAGACCTTGTCAAGGCAAAAAGAGCCAGCGCAGGCGAACTTGACAAAGCTCATTATGACATACTTATCGGTAAAATCAACTATAGCCTTAAGTAGAGAATGATAAGAAGAGTCCTTCATATAGTACTGGTTTTTGTGATTGCTATGGTATCCTCCGGAACCTTAGCAAACGCATCATCGTACGATGACTTCACAAAAAGGCATAGAGGTGCGAAAGGTTTTACGAAGATATATAAGGACGGGGACAACATCTATCTTGAAGTGCCCGACTCTCTTATTGGACGAAGGGTTATGCTCAGTACAGTTGTTTCAAAGAGCCCAACTCCTTCAATCCCAACAGGGCAGGAACTCTCCAAATCCAATGTCTTCAGAATTGCCCAGATTGATTCTACGATCGTGTTTGAAAGCAGCATCGAGCCCGAATCAGCATCCATGCAGATGCCTGCAATAGCAAGTACATTCAAGATCAAGTATAGAGGAGAGAACTCTTCAATCATTGACATCACCAGTCTGCTTGATGCCGGAAATGAAGACGTCCTTGATCTTAACGGTCTAACCGTTGGTAACGGTGCAATTTACGATGCCTACTATGAATCTGACAAGTCTCTTGTCGGAGCCGTAAAAGGATACTCTAGGAGTGTAGGAGTTGAAAGAGAACTTACCTTTGAGCTGTCTCTAGCCGAAAAGACCTTAGGTCTAACCCTGGCCGACAAGCCTCTTTTCACTATATCCGCTCTTACTACTCTGACTCTTCTTCCTGCCAGTACAATTGCCATTAGAGACGCAGACCAAAGAGTAGGAGCAAGAACCATCAGCATAGAGTTCTTCCCTGACAACTCCGGAAGAGTTGACAGAAAGATTGTCAGCAGATGGAACCTCTCCGGTGGGAAGAAGATCAAGGTTCACTTTGATCCATCTATCCCTGCAGCTTGGATCAACGCCATCTCAGATGGCATCCTTGAGTGGAATGCAGCATTCGAAAAGATTGGACTCGGAAAGGTAATCGAGGTCGTTCTCGATGCGAACAGCGTATACCTCATGGACCCGATGACAAGTTCAGTTGCTATGGGAGAAAACTCCGACATGGCACTGGCGGCAAGACTGACAACCGACAAGACCACCGGCGAAATCCTCGGATGCCACATTCAGGTTCCAGGAGACTGGATCACCGGAATTAGAAGAGCAACCACATATTCTATCAGTGATATCGATGAAAGGTTTGCAGGATACAATATACCAGCCGATGCCATATATGAAGTCATGAAAGCACAGGCAATGAGCATCTTCTGCCACTGCCTTGGTCTTCAAAGAAACTACGCAGGAAGCTATGCTTACTCCCCTTCACAGTTATCTGATGACAAGTTCACTAGTGAGAACGGATTCCTGTCCTCTGTAACTGATGATGTTCTTTTCAACTGGTATGCAAACCCTTCAAGTCCCAAGGGTTCTCTAATAGCCGATAGAATCGGTCCATATGACTTCTATGCCATAGAGTGGCTCTACAAGGACTTCTCACAGGAGGGATGTTCAAAGGATGAGCTCAATACTCTAGTAAAATCCCACGAAGAAGACCCTAGATATCTATTTGTAGAAGCTACTAATGTAAAGACTGATTCAAGATCCCTTCAGGGAGATTTCAGCAGTGATGCTATAGGATCATTTGATAAGGCGATGGAGCATCTAAAAGCCTCTGTAGCGTCATGGGAATGGCTGCTTGATGAGTCTATCCCTGAGGAGTACGCATACCTATGGGCAGACTGGGCATGGCTAAGACTTTCATCCCTTGTCTCCAACCTTTCCTATAAGGTAGGTTCATTTATAACAAACGATCCGAAAAGCGTACTTGAAAGATACGTTGCCGTCCCTAAAGCAGAGCAGAAAAAGGCTGTTGAGAAGATATTCTCCTCTCTTCGTGACCTGTCATGGCTTAACTCCCAGAAGAACCTTCTTCTAGTAGCTGGCGCCAACAAGGATGCAAGTGGATTCACATACGCTAACCTGTTCTCTGCAAGCAAGCTCTCATCAAGACTCCAGGTCCTTGCTATGGCAACAAGACTCGGAGCGAACGGTGGATACACCCCAGAGGAGTTCCTGTCTGATATGCAGAAGCAGATGCTTCTAAACGCTTCAAAGGGAAAACTGGAGGCATCCGAAGAAACCGCTATCGGAATGTACCTGTCATGGTTAATGTCTTTCTCAGATTTAGCCAAGACAAACTACAAGGCCGCAACTGGTGGGAAGTCACTATATCTAAGCGAAGATGAAATCAGTATGTCTTCTCCAGACATAATCTATGAGGACAAGGCATCACTTGAAGTACTCTGTTTTGCGAGCCTTAGAAAAGCAAAGACATCCCTCCAGAAAGGAATGTCTCTATGCAAAGATTCTGTCACAAAGGGACGAATCAAGTATCTTATATCAATGATTGACGCAGCAACTGAAGGTAAGTAGTACCCTACAGAATTGACGCCTCGTATGCGGCCTTCATAAGGGATGTGTCATCGTGGGTATCCTGTCCAGCTTCCCAGAAGAAGTATCCACCTGTGGCTTTATCAAGGCAGAAACGTACCTTCTCCCTGACTGTCTTTCTTCCATTATAATAGATTGTGTAATTATTGACACTCGACGAAGAAACAACCGCTTCATCCGCATCCGGATTTCCACCTGCTGAGATGATTGCTGAGTATGTCTTGACTGTTCCGCTCTGAGTGATCCCTGAAGGTCTTCCGTAGCATGGAATACCACCAACAAACTTGCTGGCCGGGAATTTTCTAGTCTCGACCCAGTACTTATACCCTGTCTTCAATAGATTGACTGTTGAATGATTGATGCCAGGAGTATCTGTTGAAAAGTCATCATACGACATCACATTAAACCAGTCCACACAGTCAGAAATAGATGATCTGATTCCATTGGAGTAGTTACCGACATACTTTCCAGAAGTTATCGCCATTGTGAGGACCTTATTCACATCCGGATCGTGAAGACGATTGCTAAGGTCCCTCATAAGAGACACATTTCCATCAGCTGAATCATCAGCCGCAGTCGGATATTCCCAATCATTGTCTACTCCGTCCAGATCGAACTTGTCTACTAGTTCCATGACAGAATCAACAAATATCTTTCTGGAGCTCGCCTTCCTAACCATCTTCTTGAACACCTCGCTTGATCCATTGAAACTGAGCACGACTTTCACGCCTTGCTTATGGCACCGATGAACCAGGACTGTGAGATTGGTTTCAGCGTCTATAGTTACAGTAAAGTCATTGTTAATTGATGCGAATGCATAATATGCATAGTCAATGTACTGAAGTGTCTGATCAGGAATTGACAATGATGAGCAGTCCCTGTAACTTGGGAAATAGGCTATCCGATGGAATTCCGAATTGATCGGAGCCGGGTATTCTAGAGTTGGAACGGCATCTTCATCAAAAGGTTCTTCCTCGGATGGATCATCCTTCTGCTGACATGACACTGCAATCATCATTGAAAAGATGACTGCTGCAAACCAAACAATTCTGTATACACTTACCATAGACTATTATCCTGAATTATATAAAGATAAAGAGTCCACTTTGAAGTGAACTCTTAGCCTATTCGTCCTGACATTCGATATCCTTGTATTTATTCTTATGAGGTCCGTTCTTCTTCTCTTTCTGAGGTGCACCCGCTACAATGATTACAATCTCACCCTTCGGTTCATGTTCCCTGTACCATGCTGCAGCACCTGAGAGAGTATCTCTATGATGCTCTTCATGAAGCTTGGAGATTTCTCTGGCAACAGAGCATTCCCTATCAGGGCCGAACACCTCAGCGAACTGTTCAAGAGTCTTGACCAGTCTATATGGAGACTCATAGAAGACCATAGTACGAGGTTCATTCGCAAGTGTATCAAGCAGACTCTGGCGTCCCTTTTTCTGTGGGAGGAATCCCTCGAAGCAGAATCTGTCACAAGGAAGACCTGAAGAAACGATTGCAGGGATACATGCTGTAGGACCAGGAAGTGTCTGAACTTCGATGCCCTCTTCTGCACAAGTCCTAACCAGGAAGAATCCAGGATCGGAGATACCTGGAGTTCCTGCATCACTGACAAGAGCCACATTAAGTCCTGCCAGAATCTTCTCCTTTATTAGAGCCGATGTCTGATGCTCATTGAACTTATGATGAGACTGCAGTTTCGCATGAATATCATAGTGGTTAAGAAGAACTGAACTTGTTCTGGTATCTTCAGCAAGAATAAGGTCAGCCTCCTTAAGAACCTTGACCGCTCTATAAGTCATGTCCTCGAGATTACCAACAGGAGTTGGCACTATGTAGAGTTTACCTGGCATTACTTAAGCTTACGTCTAACTGCCATCATAAATCTATACACAACCTCACTCTTAAGGTTCCAACTAGAGAAGTTCTCAGCGATATAGTTCATAGCTGCATCGAAGTTCTCCATCGAATTCAGTGCTGAGATTGTCTCCTGGAATAGACCAGGATTCTCATTGAACAATGTATTGATAAAGAGAGCTCTATCATTAAGTGAAATAGCGCTGACAATATTCTTTACAGGAGATCCTGGCATATCTGTTTTCCATCTGAGCTTCTCTGCAAACACATCAATTACAGCCTTCTTTTCTCAGCACTGTACACCCAACTCATGCACATCC
>JAKSJT010000240.1 GCA_024402125.1 Bacteroidales bacterium | reverse complement strand
TCCGAGAAGGGAAACGCAAAGAGCCAGAAGGCCCATAAGTACAAAAAGCGGTACCACGGATAACGCAGTACTCGCTTTTCGGCTAAGATTAAATTTCTTCACAATTAATTGAGATATTCGATTTCCATATTGTAATCCCACTGGTCGAAGTAGACATTGCCTTTGGCCCATTCAACCTCTCCTCTCTGGAAATCTACAGTTTCGCTACGAGGGAACTTCTTCTTAGGGTAGAACTCCTTGCCGAAGTCGGTGTTAACGACCATTCTCCACGAATCGATACCGCCTAGGAAGAAGTACTTGCTTTCAGGCCACTTTTCAAGGTAGTCGCCAACAGCAAATTCTGGTTTTCCGAAGGACATGTCAACAGGAACCCAACCGATTCCTTCGAAGTAAACCTCTGACCAGTCATGGAGGTTCCATCCGCTAGGATGCATCATGAATCCACTCTGGAAGTGTGCAGGAATGCCCTTTATGCGGCAGAGGGTGATGAAAAGAAGACTCTGCTGTCCGCAGTCTCCATGCTTAATGTCATATACGTACATAGGGATGTTCGGGATAGTTGAGTATTCCAGAGCACCAGCCCATGGGTATGGATCGATGAAGTCAAAGATAGCCTTTGCCATCTGATAAGGATTGTCAAGACCCTTTGTGATTGAGTCTGCCAAAGCCTTTAGCTCAGGGGTGAATATAACGTGAGCTTCCCTTTCAGATGTGTATTCCTTGTACATCTCTGTGGTTGTGTCATATGGAAGGATCTCCATATTCTCAAGGTCATACCATTCTCCTGATGAAGTGTACTCGAACTCTTCAAAGAATGTGGTAGGCTTTCCTGCGATTGCCATGGATTGCATGTAAAGGGAGTTGTGCTCTGTCTTTTCGTGACTGAATATAAGTCTCTTGTCAGTTGGGTCTGTGATTGTCAGATCGTGGACACCTGCGCTTATGAACTTGACATCACCCTGACGAGCGATATCTGTTCTAGGATAAGGAAGCCAGCATCTAATCATCTTTCCAGCAGGAACTGCACCCGGATCCACAGTGATCGAGTAGCGGATGCGCATTCTTTTAGGTGCTGCGAAATGGCTTCCTGAACTGTTTGCCTTTACTCCGAAGATGATTTCTGGGAGATTCTTAACATTAGATTCCTCCTCCTCGACTACGGTCTCGCCGGCAGCGATCCTTGCAGCAACCTTTGCTGCTTCGACAGAGTCGAAGATATGGCCAAGTTCAGGGTCAACTCTAAAGAGGTTTCTGGCGGTTCTACCGAAGTAGCGCATCTCACCATTAATAACTCTTCCTTCGAGTTTCTTCTCTCTTGTCCACTTGTCAATCTGCTCGTCTGTGACATTTGGGATGTACTCAGCGATGAATGTCTTGACTTCTTCTTTTGTCTTTGAGAAGTCAACGGCTACTCTATGGTCAAGGTCCTTTTCCCAAGTGTACTTTCTTCCAGCCTTCTGGTATTGGATAATGACAATAAACGCCAAGGCCACAATAATGAGGCCTATCACTTCTGATTTTCTACTCATGCTAAACTATTAAATTAGAGCTTGATAAGACCAAGACCTGGGCGATCTGGGAGAGTTACCTTTCCGTCAACTACTATCATTCCCTTGAATCTGTCACAGTCCTGAGCGATAAGAAGGTTACCGTCGAGGTCGCAGAAATCAATTACAGGAGAGAAGTGAGCAGCAGCAGTTGTAGCGCAAGAAGTCTCTGTCATACAACCTGCCATGATCTTCATACCCTCAGCCTTACCATATGTGACCATCTTTCTAGCCCCAAGAACTCCTGTACACTTCATGAGCTTGATGTTGATTCCGGAGAATGCACCCTTGATATGAGGGATGTCCTTAAGTCTCTGGATAGACTCATCAGCAAAGATAGGAACTGGGCTTCTTTCAGTAATCCAAGCGATATCGTCGAGCATCTCCTTTGGCATAGGCTGCTCAACCATTACGATACCATGCTCAGCAAGCCAACCAATCTCGTCAAGAGCCTTGTACTTGTCTGTCCAACCCTGGTTAGCGTCAACGGCAAGAGGAAGCTGAGTTACCTCTCTAATTGTGTTGATCATCTCATAGTCATTGTCAAGACCTACCTTAACCTTAAGGATCTTGAACTGGTCAGCACATTCCTTTGTCTTCTCTCTTACAACGTCAGGTGTGTCAATACCGATTGTGAATGTTGTATTAGGGGTCTTTGCAGCATCGTATCCCCAGATTCTCCAGAGTGGCTGTCCGAGAAGCTTACCTACAAGGTCATGAAGGGCGATATCGATAGCAGCCTTTGCAGGAGCATCTCCCTCTGAGAGGCTGTCTACATAACCGATAATGTCCTCAAGACAGAATGGATCATCAAACTGCTCGAGGTTAACCTTAGAGAGGAAAGCGCATACGCTCTCTACTGTATGTCCAAGGTAAGGGGGCATTGATGCCTCACCATATCCTACGAATCCGTCGTACTCGATTTCTACCTGAACGTCAGGAGTTCTAGTACGTGAGTATGATGCAACAGTGAATGTGTGAGCAAGTCTAAGTTCATATGGAAAGAATGTGAGCTTCATCTTAGGCTTGACTCCACTTGTATTGATATGATAAGGTACAGGAGCTTTTGCTGGCTTTGAACATGATACTAGTCCTGTTCCGACAAGACCTGTTCCGATAGTTGCAAGACCTGCTGTCTTGATGAAATCTCTTCTTTGCATATGAATTAGTTTTTAAATTGACACTACTTTGAATGTTAAAGATAGCGAAAAACTCTTAAAAGTGAATCGATTCCTCTTCTAAATACGCTATTTGGCAATGATGATATTCGGAACGACTCTCTCACCCTCATTATCAAAAGCCTTGTTGTCTGTAGGGTGATTGAGAACGCCAGTCTCTTTTGACCATATAGTTGAAGATCCACCTCCATCCAGATTGATGGCCTCATATAGACCAAGGCAAGATGCTATCATGGCTGATTCAGCGATGTCTGCTCCGTCTGCATTGCCTTCGGATCGGCCATCGATGACAATCATCCAGAAATATCCTTTTTTGTCGTATCCGATGATGGTCCTAGGGTGCCTCTTGCCATAGAAGGACTCCCATGCGCTGTCAGAGACTTTTCCTCTATAATCGGCAACAACTCCCTCCTCGATAAGGATAGGTCCGGATATAATAGCCTCCGGGAAGTCTTTTGTCTTCTTTGTGTAATCCTGAGGCTCAACGGTCTGGATGTCCATGGACTTGCCGTCCTTTGAGAACATCAGCATTCCTCTCATTCTGTGAGGTTCTATCGCTTTTACAAATCCGCACTCCTTGCCATTGTCCTTGACAAAGGTGACAGGGTAGAGGTCTACGCTAAAGTAACTTGCATTGACTGCCATGCTGGCTCCGGATTTCTTTGCCAACTTGCTGGTAAGATCAGCATCTTTCCCATTTGACACAAATATCTCAGTGTGGTATTTCTTTGCCTGGTATCGAATGATTGAGATGTGCTGGACTCCTCCAAACATCTCGACTCTAGCAGATCCTGCTTCTGCAAAGCTTTTCCCTTTGGTTTCTCCAACAGGTCTAAAGTTCCAGTCTGCGCTTTTGATTGCAAGACTATCTTTAGAAGAGAACTGCATCTGGGCAGATGCCACTTGTCCTGGTAAAAGGATAAGCAGCAAACAAAGAGATAGGATAAACCTTTTAAGCATCTTATACCAGTCTTACCTTATTATCTGCATCATCTGCATCATCCTCGAATTTCGTTCCACAGTATTTGCAGTACTTTGCATCTGGCTCATGACCAGATCTTCCACAGTTGGAGCAAGTCTTGTTGAGGCTCTTGTGACTTTCCTGGATCATGGTTGCAGATACGATACCGGTTGGAACAGCAAGGATGGTATAACCAAGTAGCATAATGACAGCTGATAGGAACCTTCCCATGGTTGTCATCGGAGTTATATCTCCATATCCGACCGTAGTGAGGGTTACAACAGCCCAGTATATACTGTTAGGTACATTGTTGAATGATGTTCCTTCGCTGGTTCCCTCTACCATGAACATAAGAGTACCGAGGCAAACGACCAGAAGAACCACAAAGAGGAAGAATACCGCGATTTTCTTTCCACTGGCATACAGTGCTCTAAGGAGTAGATTTCCCTCAGTCAGGAAGTTGAACAGTTTGAGGATTCTAAAGACACGTATAAGTCGGAGAGACCTTAGGATGATAGCATACTGAACGTGTGGGAAGAAGAATCCTATATACATCGGCAGAATTGACAGAAGGTCAATGATACCAAAGAAGCTGTAAGCATATTTCTTCGGGTTAGGGGAGCAGTATAGTCGAAGGACATACTCTGCTGAGAAGAATACAGCAAATATATATTCCAGAACAAATGTGGTTGTCTTCAACCACGGAGCTCTGAATGTGCTTCCAAAGATGGCAATGATAACGCTAAGAGCGATACATACCATAAGAAAGATGTCAAAGATTCTGCCCTCTGGAGTGTCCGATTCAAAGATGATATTATACAGCCAGTCTTTTCTGTACTGTCTGTCCTTCAGTCTTTTGAGTTCTTCCTTTATCTTTTGGTTGAGTGGTTTCTTGGTTACTGTCTCTTCTGTCATGACGAATGATTTTCACAAAGATAATACAAAAAAGAGAGACGGAAATCCGACTCTCTAGTCATATGATCAGTTGTTCGATTAGAACATATCTGGTTCATTCTTTGGCTCTTCAGCCTGCTTTGGAGCCTCAGGTCTACGGAAGTCACGACGTGGACGCTCGTCTCTACGATCACCACCTCTGTGCTCTCTATGATCACCACGTGGACCACGGTCACCTCTGTGCTCTCTGTGCTCGCCACCTCTGTGCTCATCACGAGGACCACGATCACCTCTAGGTCTACGCTCTGGCTCTACATATCCTTCTGGCTTCTCTTCGAGGACTCTCTTAGAAAGTCTCATCTTGCCAGTCTTAGCGTCGATCTCGAGGAGCTTAACATCAACCTCGTCACCAACCTTGAGGACATCTTCAACCTTCTCTGTCTTCTCCCAAGCGATCTCGGATACGTGGAGAAGTCCTTCCTTACCAGGGAGAATCTCTACGAATGCACCGAACTCGAGGATAGAAACAACCTTTCCGTGGTATGTCTGTCCAGCCTCAGGAACTGCGCAGATACCCTTGATCCAATCCATAGCCTTCTGCATAGCC
>JAKSJT010000024.1 GCA_024402125.1 Bacteroidales bacterium | reverse complement strand
GTATGGGACGTCTTGTCAAAGACATGGAAAGCGTATGCTCTGAAGACGGCACCCTCTCCCCTTCTGATCTTATCATCGACGGAAGCAACGCCCTTCCTAAACTCAACTACAACGCTATCGCTCAAGGATACAGCTGCGACATAGTGGCTGCCTATCTCCACGAGCTTGGCGTTACTGACATGCTCGTGGACATCGGCGAAATCTGGTGTGAGGGTCTTAACCCATACGGAACACCTTGGACTATTGCTGTGGACAGACCGGTTGACGGAAGCCAGGAACTCGGAAAGGAGATTGAAGGTCTATGGAGAGGCGATGGCGACAAATGTGGCATTGTCACATCCGGCAACTACCGCAAGTTCTATGTAAAGGACGGGAAGAAATACGCCCATACAATAGACCCTAGGACAGGCTATCCTGTTGACCACTCTCTTCTAAGCGCAACTATTCTAGCTGAGAACGCTGCAACTGCTGATGCCCTTGCGACATACTGTATGGTTCTGGGTCTTGAACAGGCCAAAGCATTCATTGAGAATGACCCTTCACTTGAGGGTTATCTCATCTATGATGAGAACGGTTCAATGAAGGAATGGGCTTCACCTGGATTTAACCTGGTGAAGAACTAGACCGTATATCACTTCATAGAATTGATATTTTTTCTATATTTGCGTGATATTTCCAAAGGAATAACATAATTTAACAAACAATATGATAGTTCTAGTAATCAACTGCGGTAGCTCTTCTATCAAGTATCAGCTGCTCGACATGAAAAGCGACGAAGTATACGATCTTCTCGCTAAAGGTCTCGTAGAAAAGATTGGACTCGAGTGTGGTACAATCAAGTTCTCACCTGTAGGTAAGGATGCAATTGTAAAGGATCTTCCTATTCCAGATCATAAGGTAGGTATGGAGCTTGTTCTCAATGCTCTTGTAGAGCCAGAGACAGGTGTGCTCAAGTCATTCGAAGATAGTGAGGCTGTAGGTCATCGTATCGTTCACGGTGGCGAGTACTTCTCAGGAAGTGCGCTCGTAAACGAGGATGTTCTCAAGAAGATCGAAATCTGCTGTGACTTCGCTCCTCTTCACAACCCAGCTCACCTCCTTGGTATCAAGGCTATCTCAGCTGTTCTCCCAGCAGTACCTCAGGTTGTAACATTCGATACAGCATATCACCAGACAATGCCTGACTATGCATACATGTACGCTCTTCCATACGAGTACTATGAGAAGTATGGCGTTCGTAAGTATGGTGCACACGGAACAAGCCACCAGTTCGTAGCTCAGAAGGGTGCCAAGTTCTGCGGCGTTGACCTCAACAACTCTAAGATCATCACTTGCCACATCGGTAACGGTAGTTCAGTAACTGCAATTGTCAATGGTAAGGTAGTTGACACATCAATGGGATTCACACCACTTGATGGTATGATCATGGGTACACGTTGCGGTAGCATCGATGCTAACATCCTTCCATATATCATGAAGAAGGAGAACCTTACACCAGACCAGATGACAGAGATCATGAACAAGAAGAGCGGTTTCCTTGGTCTTTCAGGTAAGACATCTGACTGTAGAGATCTTAGCGAGGCTGCTAATGCAGGTGACTCTAGATCTAAGCTCGTTCTTAAGAAACTCTCTTATGATATCATCAAGCTCGTTGGTCAGTATGTAGGTGTTATGAACGGTGTTGACCTTATCGTCTTCACAGGTGGTATCGGTGAGCACAACAGCCGTCTCCGCCGCAGAGTCCTCGAGAACTTCTCTCACCTTGGACTTAAGGTTGATTACGATGCAAATACAGCATTCGGTGAGGATGCAATCATCACTTGCCCAGACTCAAAGGTAAAGGCTGCTCTTATCACAACAGACGAGGAGCTTGTTATCGCTAGAGACACAATGCACATTGTAAACGATTGCGAGGAGTAATCCTTCAATCCTACAGTATAAGCTCAGGAGCAGGAAGAAGTCATTGATTTCTTCCTGTTTCTTTTTCTTATACAACCTAAATCAAAAAAAGCGAACCACCTCATGGGATGATTCGCTTTCAAGTATTATGCTATCCAGGGCTTAGTTTGCGCCCATATAAGCTTCAAGGATAGTATCCAGCTCAGCAAGAGTAGATACAAGGACCTGACGAGGTTTAGAGCCTTCCTGAGGACCGACAATACCTGCAGCCTCAAGCTGATCCATTACTCTACCAGCCTTGGCATAACCCATTCCGAGTCTTCTCTGAATATCAGATGTAGAACCCTTCTGGCTAGTTACAACGAGTCTCGCAGCCTCCTCGAATCTTTCGTCAAGATTCTTCATGTCGATAAGGCCACCACCGCCTTCTCCACCTTCAGCACCTGCCGGGTCTGGTTCAGGTAGATAATAAGGAGTGTTATAGCTCTTCTTATATCCCTTCTGATCTCCGATGTAGTTAGTGAGGGCATTGATCTCGTCATTACTGATATATGCACACTGAACTCGTTCTGTCTCAACTCCGGCATAGAAGAGCATATCACCCTTACCGATAAGCTTATCAGCTCCTGGAGAGTCCAAAATTGTAGCAGAGTCGATTCTAGACACAACTCTAAATGCAATACGGGTTGGGAAGTTTGTCTTGATAAGACCGGTAATCACATCAACGGAAGGACGCTGAGTAGCAAGGATCACATGGATACCTGCAGCTCTACCCTTCTGAGCAAGTCGGATGATTGATGTAGTGATGCTCTTTGCAAGGTTTCTAGCCTCTCCACCACCGCCAACTGACATTGTAAGGTCAGCGTACTCATCAATAACCACAACAAGGTATGGAAGGAAATGATGTCCCTCTGTTGGAAGCAGATGACGATCCTTATACTTCTCGTTATAGAGCTTGATGTTGTTGACATATGCCCTAGAAAGAAGATCATATCTCTCATCCATCTCTATACAGAGAGAACGTAGAATCTGCTCTGCCTGCTTTGGCTTCTTTACAATTGACTGCTCTATCTCATCCTCCTCACCTGCTGCATGTGGAAGCACTGCAAGGTAATGCTTGATAAGTCTTGCATATGATGAGAACTCAACCATCTTAGGGTCGATGAAAACAAGCTTCAACTCCGATGGGTGCTTAGCGTAAAGAAGTGATGCTACAATTACATTAAGACCGACAGACTTACCCTGCTTAGTCGCACCCGCAACAAGAAGATGCGGAGCATCAGCAAGGTCAAATACCTTAACCTTCTGTGTGATTGTATAACCTAGAGCAACTGGAAGTTCTGCCTTTGTCTCTCTAAATGAGTCATCATTCAATGTGGCCTTAAGAGGGACTGTTGAAGCAACATCGTTTGCAACCTCAATACCAACTGAGTCTGGAAGAGTAACAACACGGACTCCCTTAGCATGGAGATACATTGCGATATCGTCCTGAAGACTCTTGATAGATGAGATCTTCACACCTGGCGCAGGATAAACCTTGTAAAGAGTAACTGTAGGACCTACAATTGCCTTCACATCGTTCACCTGAATCTTATAGTTAGCAAGAGTTGCTCTGATCTTATTGTTGTTACGGGTAAGCTCCTCTGATGATACTTCCTGACGTGATGATGCATAGTCATCTAGCAGATCAAGTGGTGGGAACTCAAAGTTCGGAAGATCTGCCCTATTGTCGATTCTAGGAAGATCCTCTGAAACCTCGGCGCCGAACTCTTCGTCTCTGATAACCTCAATGCCAGGATCGCCTTCCTCTACAACTTCTGCTGCAGGTTCAACTGCCGGACGTACTGGAGCTGGTGCAACCTCTACTACCTGTGGTTCGAATACAGGCTCCGGCTCATAAACTGGAACAGGTTCAGGAGTTGGATCCTGCTCTACCTCCGGTTCTGGTTCAGGCTCATATGCTGGTTCGGGTTCGTAGATTGGCTCTGGCTCAGTTGCCTCTTCTTCCTCTACTGGAACATCTTCCGTCTCCTCTTCCTCATCCTCCGTTTGTGGTCTACGAGGTTTAATGAAGGCAAACCATGCAAATGCCATAAGGCCAATGATGACAAGAGTCACAATTGATCCGAACAAGTTGTCAGCCCATGACACGAATGAAGCACCGCACTCTCCACCATATCCGCCACCAAAGACATTCTCAGCATGGAGAACCTTTGAAACGTAAGCAAGGATGAAGGATGCTACAACTGCACCTGACACAGATGCCACAAATGTCTTCAAAAGTGAGAAGAATCTCTTTTTAAGAAGAAGTCTGATTGCAATAGCAACAAGTATGACAATGAAAGCAAGGCTTCCAAGTCCAAAAAGCTTGTTAACTAGAAGATGAGACCACTTGAAACCAAGTTTTCCTGCGATATTTGCAACATCAGCATCAGCACTCATCATTGAAGGATCAGTCAGAAGACTCATGTCCTGTTTCCAAGTAAACAGGTAAGACACAACTGACAGAAGGGTAAAAAGCGCAAAAGCGGCAACGACAAGGCCTGTACCGTTTATAAGTCTAGCCTTATCATTGTCATCCATATTGTGCCAAAGAGGAGTAATGTGAATTTTCTTCTTCTCCTTCTTAGCCTTAGATTTTTCTTTGGTCTTTGCCATTATTTCTTATTGCCTCCTTTCCTGTTATTCTTCTTCTGATTACGGTTCCTGTTCTGGTTCTGTGGACCGCCACCAAGGTTGATGTTGAATCCAGGTCTTGAGAATGCCTGGTTCTCAGAAATCTTGTTAAGGCTGATTCCCTCTGGAACCTTGATCCTGTAATCAGAAAGTTTCTCAATGTCCTGGAAGATTGTCTCATCTGCCACACTGTCCTTATTCCAGATAAGGTACTGCTGACGCATGTAGATAGCAAGTGAGCGGATCATTGCAGTCTTGACCTCTCCGTCAGGTTCACCTGAGATAAGGTCAATGATGCTTTCAATATTTCTTCCGTAGTGAGTTGCCTTAATCTTATTCTTCTTTATCGGAATCACTAATGGTCTGGACTCTCTCTGGGATGGCTCCGGCATTGGGAATGGAGCATCCACATCCAAGTCGTATCCAGACATGATGAAAAGGTGATCCCAGAGTTTCTGACTATAGTTCTCCTGAGAATGAACCTGAGGATTCAGAATCTCCATAACGCGGATAACCGCCTTGGCCTGCTCTGTCCTCTTGTCCTTATCCTCTATTGTTTTAAGGTGTTCAACCATCTTGTAGACATTTCTGCCATACTCAGGCATGGCAAGTGATGTCCTTTCAGTATTATAGTCAAGCTTTATTGTATTCTCTGATGTCTCCATAAATATTCACTTTAACTCACAAAGATAATAATTTAGGAGCAAATTTCCCCGCCATAGACATACCAAAGGTATGCACTGACATTCTGATAGCCCATAGCCTTGTAAATAGATGCGTATCTCTCTATCTGATCAAAGTGCTCTGCTGTTTTACTGGCGAACTTATAGTCAACAATGATGACCTTGTCATCCTTTATGATAACCCTATCTGGTCTATGCTGTTTACCATCTGTATCAATAAGGGTAACCTCATTGACAATAGCCGCCTCTCCGTTTTCAGGGAACCAGCCCATATCCTTCACAGCCGCAATTCTCTTTGAAAGAAGACCGAACGCCTCTTCTGCTTCCTTCTGTGAAAGAGCTCCGTCCAGGACAGCCTGGTCGACAGATGCCTTAAGATCCGACGGTGCATTGACTCTTGAAAGGATATCATGAAGCACCACTCCACGGATTCTGAAAGATCCTGTAGCACCAGTAGTTCCATCCTCTGAAAAGAAGTCCGAGGCATTGGAGCTTAGAACAAGTCTAAGACTTGTACATTCACCATCCTCAGTCTTCTCTATAGGGTTAACCGGAATTGACGGATACTCCGCCTTCCAGAACTCTGGAAGACCTTCCTTCTTTCTAACCATTGAGCCGAAGTCATAGAGAGTGCCTCTAGAGTATCTCAAAACGCCTGTCTCCGAATCCTCGGACTTTGTGTACTCCATTTCTCTGTCAGAGAGGAACATCTCAAGTAGTTTTGCAAAAGTATTGCACTTTGCCTCCTTCTGGTCTGCCGAGATAACGGTCATACCCTTAGCAGCTCTAGTAAGAGCGACATACAGAGTATTGATCGCATCAATGTGCTGAAGGTGGAGCTCCTTTGTGTAGTCGGATGCGAACAATGTATTAAGACTCTGGCTTGAGAGCATCACATCATAGACATCATTGGCAACACCCTCAAGGGCTGTTCCCTTAACATCTGGACGACTCCACTGGTTAGAGTGTCTTGAGAAATCAGAGCTCTCGACATAAGGAACAATGACATAACCGAACTCAAGGCCCTTTGACTTATGGATTGTCATGACTCTTACGGCATCAGCTCCGGCTGGAGATCCGATAGCAGGGTCAGCATCATTCCACCATGAAAGGAACTCCGCGAGGTTGTTTCCGTTCGTTGCAGAGAAATCAAGCACTGCATCCATAAATGCCTGGATGTACTGAATTTCACTATCAAAGACTTTCGGATCATAGCCCTTGAGTTCTCTAAGAAGCATTTCAGCCATATCAGAAAGTGACTTCGATCCTTGCGGGATTGATTCAAGACCAATCTCCTTTGCGAGAAATCCTCCAACAGAGTCATTCACATTGTTTGCAAGTGACATAAGAGACACAGCACGTCTGACAACGATTGAACTCTTTACTTTCAATGAATCGTCCGAAATTACAGGAATACCCGCATCCATAAGAGATGCCGCAATGGCTGCTCCATCTGCATTTGTTCTGACAAGGATAGCAATATCACTATAAAGAGCACCCGTTGTCCTTACTCTGCTGATTTCCTGCTTAATATAATTTGTCTGGTCTTCCTGAGGGACGAACATCACATCAAGACTTCCAGCCTCCTTGTCCTTAACCTTGATTTGCTGATGCACATCTGAATAGATGTCCGCGATAGGTTTATCGCTTCCAGAGACTGGGAACATCTCATCAAGTTTCTCTGCAGAATACTTGAAGAACTCTCTATTAAACTCAACAAGAGTTGCGCAGCTTCTGTAGTTCGAGTCAAGCGTCTCTCCGGTAACAGGGACATCCTTTCCTACCTGGGAAGCCATAAGATCCCAGTCTGAGCCTCTCCAACGGTAGATACTCTGCTTCACATCACCTACGATGAGGTTTTCATTACCTTCAGCCTCACTGTTCTGGATAAGAGGCTTGAAGTTATCCCACTGTACCTTCGATGTGTCCTGGAACTCATCCAGAAGAAAACTGTCATACCTGACACCGATTTTCTCGTAGATGAACGGAGCGTCAGATCCTGCAATGATGTTCTTAAGGATTGTGTTGGAGTCATCAAGGCAGAGGATGTTCTTCTCCTTCAAAAGCTCAGCATAGGCTGCATTAAGCTCTCTTGCAATACCGAAGTCATGGATTTTACCAACAAGCAGTGCGGCGGTCCTGTACACCTTAAGATCCTTCTCATCGAAAACTGAAAGGAACTCACCCACAGCAGGAGCCAAATCACCCTCATATCCTGCCATTGCTTTCTGGTCAGCCTTTTTGAACCACTTGCTATAGTCACTGGCATTGTTCATGAATGACTCACTCGGAATAGGCATTCCGCCCCTTGGAATATCACCAAGGAACTTTGAGATTGTCTTGTCCATAAATCCTCTTGAAGTGGCATCCATACCAACTCCGACTGAGGCAAAGGCATCGGATACCTTCCTGGCAGCTTCCTTTGCTCTATTCTCATAAGCTGTAAGAAGAGAATAAAGGCTTGTCTTAGTCTTGGAAAGAGTCTCTCTGGAGCAAGTCTTCTCCTCATCAATTCCATACTGCTCGATGAGTCTTTTACGGCTCTCAGACTTAAGTCTCTTTGCCATTTCCTTGAGGCTGTAGTCCATATTGTATCTACCGCCCTCTTTGAGCTGATCAAGGACCTTTGCCTTAAGCCAGTTGAGAAGCTCCGGCTTATCTTCAGACAGGGAGTCAAGGACTCTATCCACACTCTCTGAAACAAGGGAGTTCTTGTCAAGCTCCACCTGGTATGATGCGAACTGACCGATTTCCCTTGAGAATGCCTTGAGCGCCATCTGGAAGAACTTGTCGATAGTTGATACCGAGAAGGCGCTATAGTCATTAAGGATATTGGAAAGGAACTTCCTGGCTCTAGTCTGAAGAGCTGCTGCATTAGGGAACTTCGAAGGAACGAAGTCAGCATAGTAGTCAGACTTTTCAGGAGTGCTGGAAAGGATATAAAGTTCCTTGAGGATTCTGGACTTCATCTCATCTGTAGCCTTGTTAGTAAAGGTCACAGCAAGGATGTGTCTGTACGCATAGTCATCAGTACTATCGAACAGCAGTGAAATATATTTCTTTGCCAGGCGGAAAGTCTTTCCGGAACCGGCAGATGCTTTCATAAGTGTTATCATCGGCCACAAATCATCTTAAAGTCACAATACGAGCAGGTCTTTCTGTCATCAGTTCTGGTGAACGAAACCCCAGGGTTCACAAGGTCAGCCAGCATTTTGGAAAGATGTCCTTGAACATCCTTATTGAAGGACTCATTGACAGGGACATCAAGGATCTTGTCAGTAAAGAGCTTAGCTACTGAATAAATTGAGTTGGCATATCTCAAGCCCTCCTTGCCGTTTTTCAAATCATCGTCCTGGACAAACTTGTCATACAGGAACAGCTGGAATGCAATTGATGGGCGCTTGGTGTTATCATCTCCGAACATTGCCTCAGCAATATCTGCTGCGTTATCGTCATTGATATCGACATCACTCTTTTCCACCTTACCTGTCTTGTAGTCAACAATTCTGACTACACCTGGGGTAAAGCTGTCGAGTCTATCCACTGTTCCGTTGAACTTGAACCCGTCAAGTTCCCATGAGTACTTTCTTTCAAGACCAAGGACCTTGAAGGAAGTCACACCATTGTCATGCATATGCTCAATATCTCTCTTAAGAGTCTTATGAACATAGCTCAATATGACATCTTCAACAACAAGGTTTCTTCCCGTAATCTCAAGTGTGTTAAGCTGAGAAAGCATAAGTGATCTGATTCTAGCCTTAAGAGCACCTTCTCTTTCCTTCGAGAGCCACAGATTTATGTACTCTTCTGTCACAACTTCCATGTGGCCTGCCTTTCTCACTTCATCATCATTTGACATGTCAAAAAGCGGATCCATAGCCTTGTCTCCGATATAGAGAGCCTGCATTGTCTCATGGAATACATTACCGATCATGGATGCATCCATCTCCTCGGAGAGTTCCTCCTCCGGTTTAAGACGCTGAACGGAGTGGTAGTAGAACTTAGCAGGACAACTGAGGTAGTTCTTAAGAGCGGAAGCTGAAAGATTGAGCTTTTTAATCTTCTCAATATCCTCCGGTTTCTTTGGGATATCATCATTCTCTACTTCAACAGCTGTAGCGCTAGCCTGTGCGTAGAAACGCTTGAGCTTAAGTCCGAAGTGATACTCAAGCTGCTTGATGTATCTGCTTTCCTCTCCTGACTTAAGGCCCTCCGTCCTCGAGTCAAAGAGCATCCA
Organism: Bacteroidales bacterium; assembly: GCA_024402125.1. Taxonomy (GTDB): domain Bacteria; phylum Bacteroidota; class Bacteroidia; order Bacteroidales; family UBA932; genus Cryptobacteroides. Next base: position 7,839 of record JAKSJT010000024.1, on the reverse strand, counting down.
CACGCTCTTTGCTCTACAGATCATCCTGTAGAAGTAGTATGCCCAGACAGCATCCTGATACTCATATGTAGGAAGGTCAAAGCCCTTTCTAAGTTCATGAGGGATAAACGAAGAGCTGACGCTTCTTCGAGGGAAGATTCCTTCGTTTGCTGACAGGATAACAAGAGTCGAGAAGTCAAGGGCACGAGTCTCAAGAGGTCCCATAATCTGAAGTCCCTTGAGAGGTTCTCCCTTGAACGGAACTGAGATACCATTAAGAAGAGAAGACAGAAGACTGAAATATGTCACCGGCTGAATTGGAAGATCCTCCTTTTCAAGGACATTGATGCTCTGGTAATATCCCTTTGCAAAGTCAAGCTCCATACTCATGTCAGGATCATCCTTAAGTCTTGGTGCAATGGCTGTAATGACATCCTTCTGATACTGCTGAATTCTACGGATCTGCTCCACACTGTCAGACTTTGGATCCAGGACAACAGTAGTGAAAACAAGTTTAAGAAGAGGATGAACCTCAAAGTCAGACTGAGGAATATAGAACTTACCCTGGTCAAGGATACCTTTAAGGATAGCCTTGCCATCCTCATCGAGCACCTTTGAGAAGATGCTGTTAAGGTAGAGGGCTCTTACCTGCGAGTAATGGAAAAGAAAACCTTCTCCCTTCTTTCTAGTGTGAATCTGCAAAGACGAGATGATATTCATGAAACTGAACATCACACTTGAACTCATAGGATAACCCATGGTGACATTGATGTCCTTCACATCCTTCGGAATTGAGTTGAGTACAGGGACAAGGAGCGACTCATCAGGAAGTACTACAGCGAAATCATTCGGATCACCCGACTGCGATAAAATCTGCGGAATCTGCTTTGCCTGACCGACTGAAGAAGGAACACTGATGATGTTAATCTCAGGAACCACCAAACCCTTTGAGTCAAATTCCATTGCCTGTGGAAACTCTATTACATTCTCAGCCATGAAGAAAGATGACTTGTTGAGTCTATCCTTAATCATATCACCGGAGTAATCCCAGCAGAATTCAGCAAGCTGAGCTTTGTTCATCTTTCGAAGAACTGTCTTCTCACAGTTGTTAAGTGCATTGAGACCGACAAAGACGAACTTTGAAGACAGAGGGAACACTTCAGACAGAATATCGGAAGCAGACTCATTCTCAAGTCTTGATGCAAGGTTACGGTAAACCATACCTTCGTAAGCCATACCTGAGGACTTCAATGTCTCGTTGTATGACTTATACAATGGATACAGGATGTCCCAAATCTGAAGGAACTTCGCCTTCACATCATCACCACCAAGGTTGACGGTAAGCTTTCCGTCCTTATCCTTGAAGTGGCTGACAAACGCCTTGATAGCATCAACCTGTGACTGATCCATATACTCGCCGATATCTTCTGTCAGCTCCTTGAAGTCAACGACATTGGTAAAGAGCTTCTGCGGATCAGCAAGGTACTTGTCCACATCATCAAAGTCACTCAGAAGAATATCTCCCCAGAAGATGAACTCATCCAAAGGCTCAGCCTTCGGATTAAGTGCCTTATAGCATGAATAAAGCTTCAGAAGAAGAGTAACTCTATCAGTTACGCCGACTCCTGCCACCTTATAGAAGAAATCATTGATTGTATATAAAGCCGGCATTGTAAGAGGTTTTGTTCCATCCTCTCTCACAAGGTCAGACAGGTGCTTAATAAAGAACACCATAGATCTTCTATTCGGAAAAATAAAGCACTTCTCCGAAATATCTCCTCCCGCATAATAATGCTCAGCTACTTGTCTCAAAAATGGTATCATATTCTCTTGTTATCGAAAAACTCCTTTACATTAGTTTTACGGATTGCAAAGACAACCTTTTTCCAAAAAAATCATCATTATTTAATTTCCGGAACCCGTAAATAGTCTAAGTCTTTCCTTGTCCTCGAAGAATCACACAAAAATTAATCACATAATAATTAAGGCAAACTCCAATCCTATGTGATTTACATACGAGCCAGAAGTTTGCCTTATTTTCCATATGACCAATTAATGGTCAATTCCTACTTTAGTTCCTCTATATCCTCATCAGAGATGCCGAACTTAGCTGCTATATCATCAGGAATATCCTCAAATGAGTCATAGTCAATCTCTGACCAGAGACCATCAATATCTCTTCTATCCTTCTTAGTCGGTCTACCCATACCCCTGTCTCTTTTGACAAAGAATGTCTCAACTGGAGCCTTGAGCTTGTCCAACTCACTTTGAGGTGTATGGTTCTCTGCGTATTCTGGCACCAGAGCAGCACCTACACGCTTTTCAAGCACCGCCTTAACCTTATAGGTGTACTGAACTGCTCCTTTACGGATTACAATTGTATCACCCGGCTTTATATCCCTTGAGGGTTTAACGTCAACTCCGTTGACCTTAACCTTGTTTCCCTTGCAGGCATCAGTTGCTTCAGTTCGAGTCTTGAACACTCTGATTGCCCACAGGTACTTGTCAATTCTAGCGGTTACTGCCATACCTTAAGGTGTTTGAGTTCAGGATGTGGGTTAAATGGATCAGGTTCGTCTGTCTCATCCTCACTGTCATCTGTCAGGAAATCATACTCCTCACCTGGTATTCTGGCCTCTGCATCCTTATTGATATACGGATCATCCTCAGTGAACGAATGAATCATTGTCTCCAGGAGAATTGTGTCAGTTTCCATCGGAGAAAGTATAAAGTCTGTCACCTCAGAAGGTACAAGAAGAGTTTCACCCTTAGCGATGGTGTAAGTCTGAGTATCCTTCGGATCATCTGGATTTGTAACCTGAAGCGACGCCTTTCCCTCTACGCACATGTACACTATGAAACTATCCTGAGCATCACCAGATATCTGAAGAGGTGCTGTAAGGTTAATCTTTGTAACTGTAAAGTGAGGACAATCCACAATCTTGTCAGTCACCATTCTCTTGTCCTTTGACGGAGTATAGCGAAGAGCCTGGTTATACGGGCCATACTGTATGAAGTCCATCGCCTCAACTAGAGTAAGTGACTCATCAGTGTCATTCTCGGTTGGCATACCCCAGTTGCAGAGCTTGAAGTCAAGGTCTGAAGACTCAGCGACCTCTGCAATGACAAGACCTCCTTCAGCACAGTGAACAAGACCCGGAGTAATAAGGAATGACTCTCCCCTCTTAGGCTTGATCTCGTTCATTAGAGAGATTGCGGAACCATCTGCACAAGCCTCATAGAGTTCTGTTGCACTAACCTCCTTCTTAAATCCCATATAGACCTTCGAGCCTGGTTCAGCATCAACAATATACCAGAACTTTGTCTTTCCAAGACTGTCGTATCTCTCGATCGCTGTAGGATCATCCGGATGAGTAATAAGAGGCATTCTGCCTCTAACCTCAATGAGTTTCACAAGAAGTGGGAACTGCCTTCCGAAGTGCTTGAAGGATACGTTACCGACAATTCTGTCGATATACATGTCCATCACTTCACTGATTGCATTGCCTTTGAGCCAGCCGTTATCAACCAGCGAGTCACGGAATCCCATATCTGCGATCTCCCAACTCTCACCGATACGGATCTTGTCATCGAGCTTAACCTCATGACCCTTGTTGTCACTCACATAGAATGACTTTGAATATTTTTTTACAAGTGAAGATCCACCCCAACTCACAGTCTCTGGGAACGGGATGAACTTCATTGGATATAATTTCTTTTCTTCTTCCTTTGCCATATAGTAGGTAAATGTATTTGTGCAAAAATAATAATTAAAACTTCATGGCGGAGCTAGATAATAGCATTTATTCAGCTTTTTTCGAGACCAGTAGCACAAAAAACGGTCTAAGAATCAATCCCTAGACCGCCATTAAACTATTCTCCCAAATCACTTAGTCAGTGATTACAATTGTCACTGATTTATGAATATCAGTTGCCTTTACAGAAACTTGATATCCTGTATCACCCTTAACAAGCTGAGCCTTCTTTCCGTTAACCTTAACGATAGCCTTTCCGTTATGGACAGGAAGCACAAGTGTGTACTGTCTTGTCTGTGGCTGATCCTTGTATGTTCCCACTGCAGGAGAAACTGCAATTGTTGTGACATTACCCTTTCTGCTGTATGTAAGGGCAGTTGTTGCGAACTTACCTTCCTTGTAGTCGTTGCTGATACCATCATCCTCATAGAGTGTGTATGTGTTAGCTTCCACATCACCTTCAGATGGGTATACCCTCATAACCAGGTTTGTAAGAGCTGCTGTTGCTGGTCTATCGGTATAAGGCTGCATTGGCATTACCCAACCACCCTTAATGTACATAGGGAACTCATCGATTGGTTTTGTGATGGTAGCTGTCTGACCACCCTTAAAGGACTCACCTGTAAAGTAGTCATACCAGATATCTCCCTCTGGGAACCACACCTTCTGGGATGCCTCATATTTCTCTCCCTTTCCAGCAGATGCAATAGGAGCTGCTAGGATAAGATCTCCGAACAGGTACTCCTGCTCATTCTCAAAGGCCTCCTTTGTCATTGGATACTCAATGTACATCGGCCTATTTAGAGGGATCATAGTAGAGCTGGTCTGCCATACACTTGTGTAGACATACGGCATAATCTCAGAACGCATATGATAAGACTTTCTAAGAGCATCAGTAAAGATGTCCTGGCCAAGCCAAGGACGTCTATCAAGTTTTGCGTCCTTTGTGCAGTGGACTCTAAGAGCAGCAGAGAGCGCACCGAACTGGGTCCATCTTGCTGTAAGTTCCTCATTTGGTGTTCCTCTGAATCCACCCAAGTCATGTGCCCAGTATGTACAACCCGCATTACCGCTAGCTGCTGACAGTTTCACCTCGAAAGCTAGAAGTTCCCAGTTGGACTGAGCATCACCTGAGAACTGGATAGGATGACGATGATCTCCCCAACCTGCCCAACGGCTGTAGCTGATACCTCTCTGTCCCCTTTCCTGTGAACGGTTGTAGTAAAGTTCATTCAGCCACATAAGAGAAGTGGTATTATAGCCACGGACATTCGGATAAAGATAGTTCTGCTGCCAGTCAAGCCACCAGAAATCCACTCCTATATCTTCAGATGGCTTATGTGCCCACTTGAAGAATGTCTCCATGTACTTTCTGTCTCCAAGATCAAAAAGAATTGGCTTTGATGAATCTGCACCCATCTCCTTCATAAAGTCGAGGTAATGCTCCTCGTGAGGACGAAGTCCATCATGAGGGTGGTCATTAAGAGACACTGTTATGTTCTTTGAATGAACCGCATCAATGAGGGCCTTAGGGTCAGGGATTCTGTTCTTCTCCCATGTATAACCTGTCCAACCACGGTTGCTGGCATGGCCTGTTCCCATAGTAGCCTGCTTGTCAGTATGCCATCCCATATCCATAACAAGGTTATCAATTGGGAAGTCATTCTCCTCATAACCCTTAATGATATCGAGGAACTCCTCAGCTGTGTAGTCCCAGTATCTGCAGTACCATACACCATGGATGTACTTTCTTGTCATTGGAATCTTACCACTGATAGCACCAAGGTCAGCGAGTGCTGCCTTGTAGTCATTACCATAGACAAAGCAGTACTGGTCCTGTACGTGGTTTTTGGTATCGCGTGCTTTAAGCCATCCGTTAGAAAGAAGGTCTGCCCTCTCGTCATCGATAAGGTACCATCCGTCAGTTGACAGAAGTCCGTCATTCATTGGAATCTCTTCAGTTACTCTATCAAGAGTCTCAACAGGACCTCCAAGGTTATTCTTTTTGATTGATCTGTTGGTGAACTCCTTCTCTTTTCCGTCAAGGGTGAAGTAAGCCTTGAAGTTATGAAGACCGAACGGATAACCGTCATTCTCATAGACCATTCTAAGCTTATCTGTTGTGATCTCATACTTATTGTCTCCTATCTTCTTTACGGCGAACTCGCCCTCTTTAAGAAGAGATGTCCTGTCATAGGCAAAGAGCGTTGGTTCGTCAATGAACTTACCCTCATGAGCGTACTCAAGACGGAATAAAGTTGGAGTAATAAGAGTGAGCCTGTTGTTTCCGAAAACGATAGGATTGGAAACATTCATCTGCTGAGCTGATGAATTCATAAGAAATCCAAGCAGAAGAGCACAGGATAGAATAAGCTGTCTAAAGAAACGCATAGTTATTTTGTGGTTTATGTGGTTTATGTGGTCGGATTATTTGCTCCACGAATTTAACAATTAATTTTATGCAATAATCCTTACTGTGGCATTATCTTAATCAGAATAGCTATAGTCTACTGCTTTGCCTGACTCTGAAGATAGTTCTTAAAGAATCTACCCTGAGTTGTTGGAGTGTAATCCCAGTCAGAAATCAGCATTGGAGCCCATGAAGTGTCAAAGCACCAGATGGTAAACGATATTCCCTTACTGTCCATGTACTTTGTGATCTCAACTCCGTAGTTGTCATCTGCCATTACAGGGATATGAGCACCTCTTTCAGTAGATAGGCAATAACCGAGTTCTGTACAGATAACAGAATACTTGTCTGCAACAAATCCCCAGTCCTTCTCCCACTTTTCTGGCCAAGGCTCAGGTCTCTTCATAGGATATGGATGAGATACATATGCGATGTTATCTCTTTCAATTGGTTCAGTTGCTACTGGAGTAAGATCATAAGCCCAGTTAAATCCTCCTACTATACATACAGTCTCAGGATCGATAGCACGGATCTCATCAATGATATTCTCAAGGATACCCTTCCACTCAGTCCATGAGACGTATCTCATACCTGCATTCTCAACAGTGTATGTTGGCTCGTTGAACAGTTCATAAAGAGCAACTGTAGGCTCTCCCTTGTACCTCTGTGCAACTGTCTTCCAGAACTTTATTGTCTCCTCCATAGTTGTATCATACATACGGCTCTGGTACTTCTCCTCAGCAAGGCTTCCGATCGAGTGCCAGTCGATGATGACATACTGGTTATGAGCCTTGGCCCACTGGATTCCTTCGTCGACAAGAGCGAATGTCTCCTCCCAACCAAGTCTGTTGAGATTCGATGGATGAATTGCGAAACGAACCATGTTCGATCCCCACTCTTCCGCCTCAGCGAAAATTCTTTCGCTCCACTGGTTCTCATAGTGGAGTTTAACCGGATCAGCAAGGCACAATCCCTTGAAGACAATGGTCTTACCCTTTGCGTTTACGAACTTGTTCCCTTCCACATGAATACTTTGTACCTGGTCCGACTCACCATAGCAGGATGTAATGAAGGATAAAGACAAAATTGCCGCTAATGCTGCAGCAATGAGACGAACAACTCTCATAATTCTTTCGATTTAGTCAGTTTTAGTTAGCTTCAGATTGAGCAAATTGCTCACAAAAGCAAAGTTAGAAGAATTAGTCAAAGATGCATCTTATCATGGCACAAAATATCCGAACACTTAATAATAAAGTTCCTATCTTTGCTTTAGACCAAAAACTAGTAGCATTTTGTTTATGAAAAGAGTTCTTCTAACACTAACCGTATGCCTTCTTTGCGCCGTATCGTCTATGGCACAGAAGAGTCTACCATCAAATGTCAACCACACGTCCTATCCCCTACTGATGCCTGATGGAAGTGTCTCCTTTAGAGTGAACGCAACCGATGCAAAAAACGTTGCCGTAGAGATTTGGGGAGTCAAGACAGAGCTCTCGAAGAACTCAGAAGGAATCTGGGAGGGACAAACAAAACCACTCATGCCTGGATTCCATTACTATAACCTGCTTATTGATGGAGCCAAGATGTCCGATCCGGCAAGCACATCCTATTATGGAAGTAACCAGTGGTCAAGCGCCATAGATATCCCGGAGGATGGTTGTGAATGGATGGAGGTTCAGGACGTACCTCATGGAG
>JAKSJT010000239.1 GCA_024402125.1 Bacteroidales bacterium | reverse complement strand
AGAGGTTCGAAGCAAAAAGGCCCAAAGGTGGCAAGATGCCTGTCGTAATGGGTGCCGGCGCTTCAGGAATTCTACTCCACGAAGCAATGGGTCATGCGTTCGAAGCCGACTTCAACAGAAAAGGCCAGAGCATCTTCAGTGACAAGATGGGACAGAGAATCTGTCCTGAAGGCATCAACATTGTCGATGATGCGACAATCCATGGAAACAGAGGATCACTCAACTTCGATGATGAAGGAGTTCCTGGACAGAGAACAGTCATGGTGGAGGACGGTATCCTAACATCATATCTCCACGATAGAATCAGCGCCAAGTTCTACGGAGTCACCCCAACAGGAAACGGACGAAGAGAGTCATTCAGATACAACCCTATTCCTCGAATGAGAGCGACATATATGGAAAGCGGAAACGCTGACCCAGAGAGCATCATAGCTTCAGTGAAGAAGGGTATCTATGTTGATGAGTTCGCAAACGGTCAGGTAAAGATCGGAGAAGGAGACTTCACATTCTACGTAAAGAGCGGAAGGCTTATCGAGAACGGCCGACTTACAATGCCGGTCAAGGACATCAACATCATAGGAAACGGTCCTCAGGCCCTCTCAGATATTGTCGCTGTCGGAAATGACCTCATCGTAGATGATGGTACATGGACATGCGGAAAGGGACAGAGCTGCCCTGTTTCATGCGGTATTCCAACCGTACTTGTCAACAATCTAACAGTAGGAGGCGAATAGAATGGCAATAACAGAATTACTTTCAGTAGAAGAAATATCTCTTGCAAAAAAGTGCATTGATTTCGCCCGCGAGAATGGCGCCCAGAAAGTACGCATCACTCTTAACAAGAGTCTTATGGATTCTTTCGGAACACTTGACGGCAAGATGGACAAGGTATCACACTGCCTTGACCGGTCAATCAACCTCAACCTCTATGTCGATGGCAAATACGGCACATTCTCAAACAACAGGCTCGAGGAGGAAAGCCTCAAGGCTTTTATCCTTAAGGCTATTGACACAGTCAAGATGCTCGCTCCTGATGCTTCCCGAGATCTTGCTGACCAGAATAGAGTTGAAAAAAGTGCAACCGAGGGTCAGGAACTTGGTCTTCTGGATAACGAGTACGAATTCATGACAGCAGAGAAAAGAAGAAGCATAGCTCTATCAGCAGCTGGATTTCTCTGTGAAGGTCAGGACAATCCCCTTTTCAAGGTCATTTCAGAAGAGGGAGAATACTCTGACAGCATATTTGATTCAGTAGTTATGGACTCTAACGGAACATTCTGCCGCCATAGCGAGACTTCATTCGAGTACGGAGTTGAAGTGACAGTCCAGGACACTGACGGAAACAGATACAGCGGATTCTGGTGGGATGCAGCACCAAAGATTGCAGACCTTCATGCTGATACCTGCTATGACACCGCAGTCAAGAGAGCATCATCCCAGATAGGTCCGAAGAGACACAAGGGTGGAAAATTCACAATGGTAGTCCAGACAGACTGTGCATCAAAGCTCGTCACTCCTATTCTGAATGCACTGGGAGGATTTGCGATTCAGCAGAACAATTCATTCCTCATCGATTCCCTCGGAAAGAAACTCTTCCCTGACGGAATGACAATCATCGACAAGTGCAGAACTGCCGGTGAGACCGGATCAAGACTCTTTGACTCTGAAGGAGTGGCAACAGTTGAAGCACCGATCATAGACAAGGGTGTCATCTGCCAATACTTCATCAACACCTACATGAGCAACAAGTTATCGATGGAACCTACTATTGAGGATGCCACAAGGCCTAAGATCATGCAGTATGTTGACAGCAGCCTTGGATCATTTGAGGGTAAGCTCACAAGAGATGACATTCTCAAACTCGCAGGAAACGGTATCCTTGTAACAGGTTTCAACGGAGGTAACAGCAACTCCTCAACAGGAGACTTCTCCTATGGTATCGAGGGTTTCGCATTTAAGAACGGCAAGATCACCCATCCTGTAAGAGAAATGGTCGTAACAGGTAATTTCCTCACCCTTTGGAATAACCTCATCGCTGCCGGTGATGACGCCAGAGTCTGCACTTCAAGACTCATCCCTACCCTTGCTTTCAAGGATGTGGATTTCAGTGCATAGTTTTTGTTATGCAAAAAACATTACCTTTGCTAAATTATTTGACAAATATAATATTACACATACATGAAAATCTCACAGAATAAAGTTGTCAACATCACATATGTTGTTGAAGCTGACGGACAGGTAGTTGAGACAGTAGCTGATTTCAAGCCTTTTGACTATATCCATGGAAGCCACGTGATGCTCCCAGCTCTTGAGGCCGTGCTTGAAGGTCTCTCTGAGGGCGACGATTTCGAGGCTACAATTGCTCCAGCTGATGCATACGGTGAGTATGACGAGTCTTGGGTTAAGGTTCTTCCTAAGAACGCATTCGAAGTTGACGGAAAGGTTCGCGAAGACCTCCTTGTAAAGGGCAGAATCATTCCTATGTACAATGGTCAGGGAAATGTCATCCAGGGCATCGTTTCAGAAATCGGAGAGGACACAGTTACAATGGATTTCAACCATCCTATGGCTGGTAAGACACTTCATTTCACTGGTAAGGTCATCTCTATCAGAGAGGCTACAAAGAAGGAGATCGAGGAAGGTCTTCACGGCGAGTATCTCCCACCTCAGGGCGGATGTCACTGTGGCGGCGGATGTCACGGCGGAAACTGCGGTGGCGGATGCGGCGAAGGTGGTGGCTGCGGTGAAGGCGGTTGCTGTGGCAACTAATATTTGCTAGACTCATGTCAAAGACTGCCGTAGTTATTCTGAACTGGAATACCAGAGACTATCTGGACAAGTTCCTGCCGCCGCTGCTTGGCAGCGTTTCAGGAATGGATGCCGATATTGTCGTTGCTGACAGTGCATCAACAGATGGATCTCTTGATCTGGTGTCGGAGAAATTCCCTTCAGTGAAACAAGTTCCACTGAAAGAGAACTACGGATTTACAGGAGGATACAATAGAAGCTTTGAAGCCATCGAGGCTGACAAGCATTACAACTACTTTGTCCTTATCAACTCGGACATTGAAGTAAGCCAAAACTGGCTTTCTCCACTTGTCCAGTACATGGATTCTCATCCTGAATGCGGAGCATGCTCCCCTAAGCTTCATTCATGGCTTGACAAAGACATGTTTGAGTATGCAGGAGCTGCAGGTGGTCTTCTGGATTCTTACGGATATCCTTTCTGCAGAGGACGCATACTGTCTCACCTTGACAAGGACTGCGGACAGTATGACAATGAGATTTCAGAAGTTCTTTGGGGAACTGGGGCATGTCTTCTTGTCAGAACTTCCGTATGGAAGAAGCTGGGTGGACTGGACGACAGGTTCTTCGCCCACATGGAAGAGATCGATCTCTGCTGGAGAATGCAGTTGGAAGGCTACAGGGTGGTAGTACTGCCTCAATCTATCGTATGGCATCTTGGTGGAGGAACACTGCCGAAGAGTTCTCCATTCAAGTTGATGCTCAACTACAGGAACAACATCATGCTCCTGCAGAACAACCTTTCAAGGACACTTGCACTAAAGGCACTTAAAAATGGAAAGAGTATTTCTTCTGCCGCAAGAGCAGGTAAATTAAGAGCTGACTTCAGGCTTCTGGTAAGAAAAGTTCTGGACGGAGGATCAGCTCTTGTATATCTTCTTTCAGGAAAGTTTGACAGCGTAAAGGCAGTATACCAGGCTCACAGGGAAGCTTCCTCCATGGGTCATAAATTATCGATAGCTGAAATTGAAAAATTCCTGTCCGAACACCCTGACAGCCATGTTGCAGGATTCGGAGGGTCTGTTTTCGTTAAATATTTCAAAACCATATTATGAGGATTGTAATCGAAGGTGCAGGTGAAGTAGGACGTCACCTGGCAAAGATGCTCAGCAATGAGGCAAATGATATCACAGTCATTGACCCTGACCAGGCGAAACTCGCCAAGGTAAGGGCTCTGGCAGATGTTATTACCGTACCTGGAACCCCTGCCACCATCAAGATCCTTAAAGAAGCTGGAACAGCAAATGCGGATCTTTTCATTGCCGTAAACCCTAGTACAGAGCAGGATGTGAACATTGTAAGTGCAATGCTTGCCAAACATCTCGGTGCTAAGAAAGTTACGGCCCGAATTGATGATGAAGAGTTCCTTGAGCCAGAGAACAAGCTCATGTTCAAGGAAATGGGAATTGAGCTTATGTTCCATCCGGAGAAGATTGCTGCCGATGAGATTGTCAGTCTTCTTAAACACACTGCCTCAACAGAATCAATGGACTTTGCCAGAGGAAAACTCCAGATGGCGGTATTCAAGCTCGAAGAAGATTCCCGCCTTATTGGAATGAAGCTGGCCGAGTTCTCATCCCTGGCAACAGGAGAAGATACCCAGTTCCGTGTGGTTGCCCTGTCCAGCGGAGGAAAGACCATCATGCCTAAACCGGACTACAAGTTCCGCTATCATGACCTTGTTTTCATCATGGCTAAGAAAGAAGGCATCCAGGAGATCATGAACTACCTCGGAAAGAGCAACATTGAGGTAAACAAGGTGATGATCCTTGGAGGTTCCCTTATCAGCGAACTTGTTGCAAAACAGCTCATACACCAGATTGATGACATCAAAATCATTGACAATGACAAGCAAAGATGCGTTGAGTTGTCAGAGAGGCTTGACGCCACAATCAATGTGGTCTACGGAGACGGAAGAAATTCTGACTTCCTTCTCGAGGAGAACATCAAGGAGTATGACGCATTCCTCGCACTCACAGGTAATGATGAGGCTAACATCCTGGCCTGTGTAGTAGCAAAGCAGTTCGGAATCGAAAGAACCATAGCAGAAGTTGAAAATATCGAATACATCCGCCTTGCCGAGGAGCAGGGAGTAGATGCTGTCATCAACAAGAAGCTCCTCACAGCTGGAAAGATTTTCAGATTCACACTTAGCGGAAAGGCCAGAACAGTAAAGTATATGAGTGGAACAGATGCTGAGGTACTTGAGTACACAGCAGGTCCAGGAAGCCCTGTCACAAAGGCGCCACTAAAAGATATCGGATTCCCGAGGGATGCCGTAATCGGTGGAGTTATCCGCGGTAGAGACTCTTTCATCGCCGTCGGTAACACACAGATCGAAGAATATGACAGAGTTGCCGTATTCGCTCTCCCATCAGCCGTTAAAGAAGTGGACA
>JAKSJT010000238.1 GCA_024402125.1 Bacteroidales bacterium | reverse complement strand
GCCAAGTCTCTTGCTGGCTCCATCAGCACAAAGTGCTGTGATAGTCCAGCAGAATGCCACAAACAGTGATATTGATTCGCCTAAATACGCCATTGATATTTCCTTACGGTAAAATTGGGATGCGAAGTTAATAAAAAACTTAATTCAAGACATTTAACCGAGTCCAATTATGCTCTATTATTTGTATTTTTGCTCAGTAAATCAAAGGTATGGCAAACAAAGGTCTTGTAGTGGAAGGTGGTGGAACCAGAGGCATCTATGCCGCTGGCGCTCTAGATGTTCTGGGAGAGAAGGGATTCCATTTCGACGGAGTGATGGGAGTTTCAGCCGGAGCGATTCACGGCTGCTCATTTGTTGCAGGTCAGCACGGAAGAAGCATCCGATACTACAGGCGCTTCCTAAAGGACGGCAGATTCTTCGGATGGGGAAACTTCCTTAGAACCGGAAACATTGTCGGCAACGACTTCTGCTATCACGAGATCCCAGAAGTCCTGGACCCATTTGATTTCGAGGGATTCAAAAAATCCGGCATCAACTTCTATGCTGTATCCAGCAATATCGAAACAGGAAAAGCGGAATACCCTCTGGTAAAAGACATGTTCACGGAAGTGGATCTTCTTAGAGCATCCGGATCCATGCCTTACTGCTCAACAGTAGTCGAATGGAATGGCATGAAACTTCTCGACGGAGGATGCACAGACTCTATTCCTGTGGAGAAGATGATAGAGCTTGGGTACAGTAAGACAATAGTCATTCTTACTAGAGAGGAAGGGTACGTCAAAAAGCCTCTCAGCCCCCTATTCTCAAAGCTTGTATACAAAAAGTATCCTCTTTTTGTTCAAGCACTTATCGATAGGCATCTAAACTATAATTCAACTCTTGAGAAGATTCATCAGCTTGAATCGGAAGGTAAGATAATAGTTATCCGCCCAAGCGCACCACTGACTATCTCAAGACTTTCCAGAAGCCTTGAAGAGCTTGAGTACACCTATCAGTTAGGAAGGAAAGATGCAGAGGCTGCTCTTTCCAGGATTCAGGAATTCCTGGAGGACTAGTTCTACTACCTTGATATAATGCAGTTGCAAACTAGCGGTTCAGTTGCATCTACAGGACAGACAATCTTATGGGTGTGTCCCTTAGGACAGTAATGAGCTGAACCTGGCTTAAGGATCTCCCTCTGGCCGTCAAAGACAACATAGCCTCTACCGGTCTTAACGAAGACCATCTCCGAGTCAATATGATGAGTATGTTCTCCAAGTGATGATCCAGGAAAGATCCTGCACTCCATTATCCTGTTGTACTGGTCACAGTAAAGCTTTGTTGCAATAGGCCCATCTCCTCCATACTGGTTATAGATGATAGTCTCTTCTAGTACACTGAAATCTAGTATCATGGCTATTTGTGGTTTTATTCATCAATTGTAATCATTGACTCGATCTTCAGCTGAAGCGAGCGGCTCATAAGGGTATCGACTGATGCGATGTCAATCATCCTGTCGTATCCGGAATCAAGCATACCAGCATTCGCCTTGACGCGAAGGAGTCTTCTGACTCTAGAGTTAAGATCTGATATCTTTTCAGGATCCTCGCCTATATACGATACAATGGCATCGATTGCACCCACTATATCATCCGGCATAAGAAGGATATCGACTCCAGCCTTGTATGCAGCAAGAGTTGCCAGAGAACTTGATGAGTCATACATATCCAGCACTCCCCTCATATTGAGAGCATCCGTCACTACCAGTCCCTCAAATCCCAGCTCTTCTCTCAGCACTCCCTGAATGACTTTCGGAGAAACAGATGCAGGAAGAGAGTCAATTGCAGTCACGCAGAGGTGACCTATCATCACCATATCTACGCCGTCCCTTATCAGTCTTCTGAATGGGAACAGTTCAAGATCATCGATTCTAGATCTGTCGAATGTCAGAACAGGCATTCCCTTATGAGAGTCAACGCTAGTGTCACCATGACCCGGGAAATGCTTTGCACAGGCGATGATTCCGCCGTCCTGCATACCCATTGCATAAGCTGAACCGTATTCAGCCACAAGGTTCTTGTCTGGGCCGAAACTGCGTGTTCCTACAACGATATTATCAGGGTTGACATTGACATCTATGCACGGTGCGAAGTTGATGTTGATCTTCATCGATTTCATCTCCTTCGCAACAGCCTGACCTATTTCATAGAGATACTTGCTGTTTGGAAGCTGGGAAAGGTATGCCTGCCGAGGGAACTTTCTGAACTCCTTTATTCGCATACCGAGACCGAACTCTCCATCAACAGAAACTGTCAGAGGAAGAGACACTAAAGACTGCACCTGATTGAGTCTTTCGACAGCATCAGAGAGTGTTCCATCCATCATGATGATACCACCCAGCTGTTCAGTTCTTAGAATACTGTCCTGCCTTGCCATCGCTGCAGAATCCTGCTTAGGGAAGATATCCATAAATAGAAGCTGAGCCACCTTCTGACGGGTTGACATAGTATCAACGATTGAATCAATGACACCGTCATATGCAGATGTTCTGTCGCTACGGGAAGAACATGAGCAAAGAATAAGAGCAAAAGCTGATATGCCTAGTAAGAGTTTTTTCACGAGAATTGGTCTTTAGTTTAGGCAAATATAATAAAAACTCCGATTGAGAAGTCTCCAAAGGGCAAAAGGCATAGAAATTGAAGTCCTTTTACATAGTTTTAATTCAAAAAAAGCTATGAAGAGAATTTTACTAATCGCACTGCAGATCGTGCTTCTATCAACAAGCGCATTTGCACAGAAGCAGTGGGCAGCGCCCATTGCAAACATCAAAGGAGAGAGCAGAATTAACATAACTGTCGATTACTCAAAAGCCCTTATGAAAGGTCAGCCTAGTGAGACTTTCATCGCATCAGAGAAAGACTGGGACGAAGGAGTACAGGAGATCTTCGGAAGAATGCTTGATGCATACAACAAGGTTGCTATCGTTGGTGGAAAAAGCAGAATCGCAGCAGGAAACTTCCCTGAGGCCAAGTACACTTTCAAGGTAGTTCCATCAAGTATTGCTGATAACGGAAACACAATAGCAGATGTATCCCTAATAGACAACTCAACAGGTGAAACCCTTTACACAGAGTACAACGCATACGCAAAGGGCGGCAAGTTCGGAACATTCATCAACCTGACCGGAGATGCAATGGAGAACATGGGAAAGTATCTGGCTTACCTGGTTGTACGATTTGCTAACCTGGCAAAATAACATCAAACAGTATTATCATTATCACAAAAGGACCGGAATTCCAACTGGAAAACCGGTCCTTACTTTGTATATCTACTTACGCGAAACTACTTTCCGTGATAGATAAGCTTCTTTGTCTCAGGATCTCTTGAGTACTGCTTGAAGAAATCCCACATAATCTGAGCTGTTGGCTTGAAGTTCCAGTGACCGTAGTCAACTACAGCAACGAACTTGATCATTGGCACATTACCCTTGTAGAGCTGTCCTGTCTCGATCTTTATGCCAGCACCCTTACCTGTTACGATAGTCTCCCTGTCCTGAAGCTTCTGACCGAAGAGAGGATCAACCGAGAAGTCAAGATCAGATACGATAGGCATGCCGTTCATGTTCTCATAAGCGTTCCATGCATTGAGGTATCCGTTACCCTTATAGTTGCCTGGAGCAATGAAAGGAACCACCTTGTCAGCTGTTCCGAGAACAGAGCAGTAAGGAACCTCTACAGCACCTCTTTTCTGAGTAGCCTCCGCATTGATTGCAGCATATCCTGGGAATGCGCTTGGACGAGTACCACCACCCATAAGACCACCTGAGTGACCACCCACAGCAGCAAAGATATGGCTCTTCTTAATACCTACAGCAGTTGCTGTCATTGAACCAGCTGAAAGACCCTCTGCATATACTCTGGATGGGTCAAGCTGAGGATACTTTGCAAGAACCATAAGAATAGTAGACTCGATACCGTCATGACCCATAGCACCGTAGTTAGCACTACCCTGCCACTCCATCTCAAGTACGAAGAAACGCTCCTTTCCTGCAAGCTCAATGAAACCTGATGTCACAGCCTGAGTTCTAGGATCGTTTGTGTTACCGTGAAGAAGAACCATTACAGGAACACTGTGCTCCTTTGCTCCGCTAGCAAGCTCGTTTGGCATGTACTCGTACCAGAGCCAAGGCTTCTGGTCCTGTCCCATAGGATACTCTACAACGGTTCTTGTGATGTTGTAGTCCTCGCACTCAGCATATGGCTCAAGCTCATAGATACCGAACTCTCCGAACTTGCAACCCTCATAGTGAGTGTGCTTGTAGTTATTGAAACGGTAGTTTCTTCTAAGAAGAGTCTCCCAAGCATCAGCAAACACTTCCTTAAGAGAAAGACTAGCGTCAGTGTTGACAATAACCTTCTTCAAAGGTTCGTCAGCATTAACATAAGCATCTCCGTCCTTTACAGCATCGTTAAGAGCTATGTAAGATGATGCAACCTTAGCGGCGTTAGCACCAGCAACATAAGTAGGGACACCGTCATGAGGAACGTCCTTAGAAAGCTTTGCAGGCTTTCCCCCGACTGTAAGGATACCAGCGATATAACCTGCTGCCTTAGGAGCGATAACTGAATTTACGAAAGTCGCACCCTGACCGATACCGACAACCTTGAGGTTACCTGAGCGAGCAACGTTGAACATCTCAACGAATGCATCAAAGTCCTTCACTGCATCGTACTTCTCTCCTACAGGGTTGATCACATATACAGATGCGTATGCGTAATCCTGAGCCTTTGAGAAATCAATATCAGCAACAAGATTCTTAGCCTCGCTCTCAGAGAGCTTCCTGTCAGGATAAACAAAGATCGAAGCTGAGAAGTTGTAAGACCTTCCTGTTGTCTGGGTTCTACCCTGAGGCATGTAAGGAACTGTTTCAGATAAAATCAGACTCTCCGGCATCTTAGGCCTTTGCATCTGAGCTCCTGCATTAAAGCAAAGAGAAAGAGCAAGAGCTGCTGTAAATAAGATTCTTTTCATATAAATAAAGTTGTGCATTTAGTTATCTACGGATATATAAAATTATAGCAATTAACTCAATAATGCAAAATAACCTTTAATTTCAGAAATCCCCTCCTATTGAACCAATTGTTCAAGTAAGAAGTATTAATGGTGATAAAATCAGGGCTGCTCCTATGCTAAAAGACACTAGAAATTACTTTAAGTAAAAGTTAAA
>JAKSJT010000237.1 GCA_024402125.1 Bacteroidales bacterium | reverse complement strand
TGGGGCTGTTCTTCTCTACACGAAGACCGTATTTGTTAAGGTAGAACTGAAGCTGAGCTTCCGAGCAGGTGCTGTCCGATGCCTTGTTGTCAGGATCTGCCATATAGACGGTCAGTCCGTCCTTGAAGATATACGGCTCGTAGAATCCGACTTCATACATATCTTCATAGACAACACCCTTTACCGGGAACTGTGCTCCAGACTGTCCCTTTATAAAATCAAGTGTCTTTTTAACATCCTCATAACGGATTTCTCCGGTGGCGTCATAAACGGCATTGATAACCCAGAGGGCAAGCTTCTCCGGATCCGGATTAAGCATATACACAAGTCCCTTCTTTGGCTCTCCGAGATACTTGTCAGTTCCTGTATAGTACTCGTATAGCTTAACTGGAAATCCCTCCCAGCCTGGAATATCTGTATTCTCACCGAGGCACTTTCCCGCCATATACGCAGCGTTAAGAACGCTTTCGCATCTTGACTTTACTACTTCAATTGAATCCTTTATGTACCTGTCCACCGCCTCCGGACGGTCTGTTTTTGATACCTTGCATCCCTGCATAAGAGATAGTGAAGCAATAAATAGGATAAGAAGTCTTTGTATTGATTTCATGGAGATCGCTTTTTAGTTACGATAAATATACACTCATTTTGCTTATCTTTACACACATCAATATCATTTATTATGGGAAGATTTCTGGAATGCTGCTGCACTAGTCTATTTGAAGCCATGGAAGCTGAAGCCGGAGGAGCCTCTAGAGTTGAGCTCTGCGAGAACCTCCCTATCGGAGGCATCACGCCTTCGATGGACTTTGTTCTTCGTGCAGTCAAGGCCCTGTCCATCCCTGTCAATGTCCTCATCAGGCCAAGGGGTGGAGACTTTGTCTTCTCAGAGGAAGAAGTCCAGATGATGCTGTCGAGCATTAGAGAGTGTAAGGCTATCGGAGTGAACGCTGTTGTCATCGGCGCCCTTACAGAATCCGGAGACGTGGATATCCCGGTAATGAAGAGACTCATCGAAGAGGCTAGGCCTCTTGAAGTTACCTTTCATAGAGCGTTCGATGAATCGGCTGACCCGATCCGTGCATATAAGGACATAGTATCCCTTGGCTGCGACAGACTCCTGACCTCCGGTCATGAGGCTTCCGCCTATGATGGAAGGTTCCTTATTGGGGAACTTGTCAAAATGGGTGGATGCACTATCCTTGCCGGGTGTGGAGTACGCCCAGAAAATATCGCCAAGATTGAGAAGGATTCTGCAGCCGTGGAGTTTCACAGCTCATCCCATGGAGCAACCGGCCAGACAGAGAGAGAGACCGTCCTACAGCTTGTCAATAACATTCTTTAGTTCCTCTCCAAGGGAAGTATTGTATCCCTGGCTGAAGTAAACGATTCTTCCGAAGCTGTCGCAGATTGTGACAACTGGCTGAAGACGAGATGTGCTGCTACAACCTGATGTAAGCATCTTGAATATTGATCCGTCGGGATCAGTTCCACAGATCATATTGGTCAATCCCTCAGGACGGGCTTTTCCAAGTACGACAACCTTTCTTCCCCAGTCATTGAGCTGCTTTGCAACTGATCCCATCTGCCTTACAGCATGGGTTGTAGGTTCATCCTTGTCTCCTACTGTTGCAACGATGGAATAACCTCTTCCTGTTTCTGAAAGAAGAGACACCCTGTCTCCGTTTTCCTTAGTGAAAAGAGCTTCCGCATCCATACTTCCGATTACGGAGATTCTGGTTTCGGAGAAGCGCATAACAAGAGGAAGAGTTGTCTTCATAGCTTCCTTTACATTAAAGAACTCCATATGGACCAGGGCTCCGCCGTCTGCCATTCTGGATCCTGTTGTAAGGGAGTAGTACCCCTCGTCAAAGCTTGACCCATTCTTTAGAAGAGAAGAGTACGGAAGATCAACCGAATCGTCATAGGAAAGAAGCACCTGGGATCCGTTTTCAATCTTTGACAGAGAGAAATGCTTGTAGTATAGAGGGTCCGGATTCGTTGGAATCGGTGAATAGGAAGCCGATACTGTTCCCTGCGGATATACCTTTGGAGGAATACCGCTGAAGTTAACATCTATCCACTCTCCCCCTTCCAGATACTGGACCTTCGCTGTCACTTCATCAAGTCTTGCTCTTATTCCCTTTGCTCTACAAAGGGCGACAAAGAAGATGTCCCTTGACTTTGAGTCTGCGACCTTTGTCATAAGAACGCCAACAGGAGGGATTCTGAGACCCTGTGGGTTAAGAGAATCATCCACCTCTATATTAGCATTGACCCAGTCAATGGCTTCCTTCACTGTCGAAACAGGGACTGAACTCATCTTCTCGAAATATGGCATAAGGAACTCCAGTTCCACTCTAGGGCAATCCCTATACTTTTCAAATGTGCCACTAATATGACTATATGAGTCTTCCAGAACTTCGATAGTTACATCATTCATATCCTTGAAAGAAAGTGATGCCAGAATAGCCTCAACGTTCCTAGGATCATCTCCATGGTTCTTTCTGAACTTTTCCAGCACGGCATCATTTCCCTTTGGACGAGCTTCCCTCATCTCGTTCTCCATATCGAAACGGACCTTACATGCAGCAATCTCTTCGTCTGTCGCACTAATTGGAAGCGGATTCTCAGCAGGTGGAAGGATATCGATATCAACGCTGAACTCCTCGCCCACTATGTGGTCAAGGACAACCTCAGTGTTGTCAGCTGATATCTTTGCAAATCCGAACTTATCCCCCTTGGATGCCCATGCAAGCATATCTCCGGCTCCTGTGTTAAGAGCCACCTTACCTTCCTTTGAAGAAGAGTAGGTAGCAACTGTGAAGAACTCCGCATAGTTGTAGATCTTATACTCGACACTTGCTCCTTCGACTGGTTTTCCGTCAGTATCAACAACGGTTACCACGCTTCTTCTGATAGGAACATAGTTTGGTGTTACATTGATCTCAGTGTAGGCATAGTTCCTGGAGATGACATCCTCATCTCCGTGATAGTCTCCGTACACTTTGGTATGAAGAAGAAGTGCTCTTGATACCGGTGCATTGAACCATGCCATATCCAGCTTCGCTTCTGGCTCACATGCTCCCATAAAGTGCCATTTACCATCAACCCACGCCTCTATCCAGGCGTGATTGTCATCTGTGTGAGCCCACCTTGGAGTGTATACCTGACGGGCAGGGATACCTGCAGCCCTGAGAGCGGCAAGTCCAAGCACCGACTCCTCACCGCATCTTCCCAGTCCGTACCTGATAGTTGCAAGTGGAGAAGATGTTCTGCCATCTGATGGCTTATATGTAGCCATCTCATGACACCAGTGATTGATTTCAAGGACAGCCTCCTCCAGAGACATTCCCTTGACCCTCTGACAGAGCGTATCAGCATAGATGGTTCTAAAGTCATCCAAAGACTCATTGTTGACTCTAAGAGGAAGTACAAAATGCATGAACTCCCTTTCCGGAATGTTCCATCCCATCTTGTCCCTTACCTCCAATGTCTTCTCGACATTGGCTCTCCAGAAGTCTTCCGAATAGACTGCCTTGTCCGGAAGAGGCATGGATTTATACAGGAAATCAAGACACTCCGATACAGAAAGGTCTTTTGATGACTTGCACGATGAAATTATTGTCAATAATGCAATTAGAACGCTAAATAGTGGTGAAATTCTTCTCATGATGGCAAAATTAGCAAAAAATAGAACTTGGTGGAACTATTTTCCCAATGTCTACTTTTAGTTTCATTTCACCACTCCGGCAAATGTCGTGAAATAATTCTCCGTGTGGTGGAATAATATTTATTTACGAAGGCTTGCTGTACTTTTGCTTTACCAGAATTTTCACAATAATACGCACTTTTAGCCATGAGCGAAACAGTAAACTTCATCAAAAAGTTTGAATCCACAGTAAAGGAATGTTGGGACAAACCAGCTATCGGAGAGTATAACGGCAAGATGCTCACCTATGGTGAATTTGCCAAAGAGATTGAAGTATTACGGTTTGTCTGTGACGCTTGTGGTCTGAAAAAGGGTGACCGCATAGCAATCAATGCAAGAAACTGCTATGAGTGGTCACTTATTTTCATGGCAGCAACCACACTGGGATACACAAGTGTCCTTATCCTTAACGGCTGCACTCCCCTTACAGTACAGGAGATAACAAACAGATCTGGCTGTAAGATCCTCTTCACCGAAAAGACTACCTTCGCAGGTATGAGCTTTGAGGCTATGCCGGATCTTATCGGAGCTGTAGACCTCAGGACAATGAAGCTGCTAGGAGCCCGTAACAACCGCATCGGTCTGTTCATTCTTCGTGACAAGCTCTATAACAAGACTCACGGGGAAGGTTTCCACATCAAGGATGTAAAGTACAGGGAGCGTAAGATGGACGACCTTTGCTGCGTTATCTACACTTCCGGTTCAACAGGTAACCCTAAGGGAGTCATGCTCACAGGACAGAACTTCCAGAACTATGTCGACAGAATCCCTGAGATGTTTGACATGAAAAGGGAGTACACTCACCTTAACATGCTCCCGTTTGCACACCTTTTCGGTCTTGCATACGACATCCTTGCACCTCTTTGCACCGGTATGACCGTCTCTATCCTCTGCCAGCTGCCAACTCCTTCAACACTGCTGAAAGTTCTTCAGGATGTCCGTCCTAGTATCCTTTTCGCCGTGCCTATGGTTCTTAACAAGTTCATGACAAAAGTGATCGGTCCGGATATCAACTGTCCTGAAGGCAAGGAGATGCTCTCGAATATCGAGAAGTATCCGGAGTGGGCGCAGATGCTCCGGAACAAGGTTCTTTCCGCAATGGGCGGAAACATCGTAAAGATCATGTCAGCAGGTGCTGCAGCATCACTTGATATGGAGGAGATTCTGTCACAGAAGCTCCACATCCCCTATGTAACAGGTTATGGCCTTACAGAGTGTGCACCTCTTATTACTCTAAGTACAGTCGAGCTGTATAGAAGAGGAGCATGCGGACAGGTACTTCCTGATGTCGAGCTGAAGATCATGTCCGATGACCCTCACAATATCCCTGGCGAGCTTGTGGTAAAGAGCAAGTTTGTCTTCGGTGGTTACTACAAGAACCCTAAAGCCACAAAGGAGACCTTCGATGAGAACGGCTGGTTCAGAACAGGTGATGTCGGTATCATTGATGAAAACGGTCATGTTATCCTCTCCGGAAGATGCAAGAACATGCTCTTGACTTCCAATGGGCAGAATGTTTACCCTGAGGA
>JAKSJT010000236.1 GCA_024402125.1 Bacteroidales bacterium | reverse complement strand
ATACATGAAGCGGCACAGTCGATGACACTACCACCGAAGATCGCACAGAAACCAGCACTACCGATTGCAGATCCCAGAATCTGCTCCCAGATAGGTTTTTCTCCCATTGCTCGGATCTCCTCGAGTCGTGCTTTCGCTTCCTCAAGGGTATGTTTCCCGGCTATGATTTCTCTTGAGAGCTGGTTGACATATACAACCCTGTCAAGGCTTGCACCCTTGAATGGAATAAACTCGACATTGGCGTATTCCTGGGCTCCCTTGGAAGATTTACCGGTTGTGAAGATACCGTTACTAAGAACAAAGAAGTTGCTTTCAGATGCTCCGTAATATCGGGAGATTCTTTCCATGGTCTCTTCGACTCTGGAAATCTCCGCACCATTTTCTAGTAGAATATGTCCAGCAAGAGCTGTCACTTCCAGAATCTCTGAAAGGCTGTTCTCACCTGTTGTAGTTGTGTTCTCGGTCATTGAAGCGGTCGCTCTGTTTTTTTTACTTCACTGCTTTTCTGACAGAAGCCTGTGAGACATTGATGATGAAGTCACCGATCTTCTCGAGCTCGGATACAATATCTATATAGTATACACCGGTAGAGTAGTCGTAGTTCTGGTTCTCAAGGTTGAGAAGGTGCTCCTCTCGAAGAGCGTTACGGCACTCGTTGATGTTGTACTCCGCGTCTTCTGCGTTAGTGATGCTTGTGAGGTTGTCGTTCTTAAGGTTCTCGACCATTACCTGGTATGCAACTTCAACATTGTCGATCATGCGGGCAAGTCGCTTCTGCATATCTTCGTTGAACTTCTTGCCATGAACGTCCTTACGCTTGATCATACGGCCGATAGCCTCACCTGAATCTCCAAGACTCTCCATCTCGCCGATGATCTTGTACATCTTTTTGATTCTCTCTTCAGACTCCTTGGAGATTTCTCCGTTGGATACTTCTGAAAGATATGTTGCGATTTCGAACTCAATCTTGTCTGTGATTTCCTCGTACTTGATGAGCTTCTTGTTAAGCTCCTCGAACTTCTCCTCGTCATCGCACTTGATTGCTTCACGGATGTAACCGAATCCGTTGTAGCAGATTTCACCGAAGTGGATAATCTCTCTATGAGCCTCGTCAAGGCTAAGCTCGGCTGTTGTAAGAGGACCACCCTTGATGTACTTGAGTCTGAATACCTCATCCTCTCCCTTAGGAGATGGAACCATCCACTTGACAATCTTCTCGATTGTTGGAACAAACCAGATGAGAATGAGAGTATTGATGATATTGAACAGCGAGTGGATTGTAGCGACGCAGTATGGCATACATGCTCCGAGAGACTCTCTCATTGCTTCCTGCTCTGCGGTGATGCCTTCTCTAAAGAGACCGCTGAAGTCTGTTGTTACAGGGTTATAGAAACCGAACTGTGTTACGATATTTCCGATAAGTCGAAGGAATGGGTGGAAAAGGATAAGTACCCAGCACACTCCGAATACGTTGAAGAGCATGTGGGCTCTTGCAGTTCTCTTAGCTGAGACATTGGCAACGGATGCTGCAATGTTTGATGTGATTGTTGTACCGATGTTCTCACCCAGAACCATAGCTGCGCCAATCTCGAATGGAATATATCCTTGTGCGACAAGAACCATTGTGATGGCTATTGTGGCAGCGGAGGACTGGAGCATAAGGGTCATACATGCACCGATGATCATGAAAAGAACGATTGATCCGAATCCCCAGCCACTGAGCATAGAAAGGAAGATTCTGACAGGTTCGTTGTTCAGGAGTGCAGATGATGTGTCCTTAAGTGTTGTAAGACCTAGGAACAGGAACGCAAATCCCATGATGAACTCTCCAAGGTTCTTTCTCTTGTTCTTCTTTGAAGAGATAAAGAGGAATCCAAAGAACATTAGAGGAACAGCAATTGTTCCGAGGCTGAATCCGCCACCACCAAAGCTAAGAGCGAAAATCCATGCTGTTACTGTAGTACCGATGTTGGCACCCATGATAACTCCGATAGCATTTGCAAGAGACAGAAGACCTGCATTTACAAAGCTTACGAGCATAAGGGTTGTCGCTGTAGAAGACTGTACAAGTGCAGTTACTACGATACCGGTTAGTACTCTTTTGAATGCATTTGATGTCATTGATGCGAGGAAAGAACGCATCTTGTCTCCGGCGAGCTTCTGGAGACCTCCACTCATGAGGCTCATTCCGTAGAGGAACATACCTAATGAGCCTAGTGCCTTTAGGATATTAAGGACTAATTCCATTTAGTATAGATTGATTTGGTTTGCAAAAAAATTCCGCTAAAGATAGTAAAAATATCAATCCATGCTCAGGAATGTATAGCTTATGCTATAAATAAATTTTTTGCCTAATATAATCTATCTAATCGTGAGGGCCGATCATCTTCTCCATCCATATCATGTCAAACCATCTGCCGAACTTGAATCCGCATTTGTGAAAATGAGCAACTGTCTGGTATCCACGTCTTGCGTGGAACTCGGGGCTCTGGTTTGAAAGGTATTCATTAGGCGTGTCTATGAATGAAATGCAGGCGTTGACATTCAGAATACCGATTGGTCTTAGCCTTTTCTCAAGCTCTTCATAGAGAGCTGTTCCAATGCCATATCCCTGATAGGATGAATCTACATAGATAGAAGTTTCTACGCAGTGGTTATATGCTGCTCTGTTTTTGAACACTCCGGCATAGCAATATCCGACAGGTTTTCCGTCAACTTCTGCAACCAGATATGGATACTTCTTTAGGGTGTTTTCTATTCTTTCTCTAAACTCTTCCTCAGACGGAACATCATACTCGAATGTGACTGCTGTATCTGTTACATAGGGAGCATATATGGCAAGAAGAGCCTTTGCGTCGCTTGGGGAAGCTTCACGAATAGTGTACTTTGACTGTATTTGCATAAGTCCGTGGATAATGTCACTCATTGGTGAGGGAAATGGAGCGGAAAACGGGGTTCGAACCCGCGACCCTCGGCTTGGGAAGCCGATGCTCTACCACTGAGCTACTTCCGCTTAGGTCTTACAAAGTTACAAAATTTCTCATTTTGTTATCCTCCTGTTCCAAAAAAGCTAATCGAAAATCTGATTCTTACGGTAGTCTAATTTTCAAGTGTGGATATTTTGAAATATCTTTGGAGGATTAATATACCAATAGTGTATTAATCAGCCCTTTTATTGCAAATTTGTAATATTTTAGGACTTCCCAGGTTGAAAATTTGAACATTACATATAATGAAACGTGCATTAGTATTAGCTGTTGTCTTTATTTTTTCAGCACTTCAGCTTTCAGTGTTTGCTCAGTTTGACCCCACTGCTACTTGGACAAATTCAGTAGAAGTGAATGGTGACAAAGCAACAATCACTTTTACAGGTAAGATTAACAAAGGACTTCACACCTACAGTGTAGACAGTGAGATTTCCGCTACTGAGATTGAGGTGACTATAGCAGAAGGTTGCCATGTCGATGGAAAACTCAGAGAGGGTAGTGAGACTAAACTTGAAGATGGAATGCTTGTCGTTTATGACAAGATGACTATCTATATGGACGTGGTTCTGGATGATCCTTCAGCTAAGGTAGAGGGTGTCCTTACATGGATGTGCTGTGATGACCACAGCTGTCTGGCTCCTGAGGACTATGAGTTCTCAATAAAGCTTGGAGAAGGTGCTGAGGAAGCTGCCGCTGAATCTTTTGATGTAGATGAGGCTCACCAGACTCCGCTTTCTGACCCGGAAGATGATTCAGACAATTCAGGACTTTGGGCTCTTATCCTCGAGGCAATCCTCTGGGGATTTGCGATGCTTTTGACTCCATGCGTGTTCCCAATGGTTCCTATGACAATCTCATTCTTCATCAAGGGATCAGCCACAAAGGCACAGGGAAGATTCAAGGCTATGATGTACGGTCTCTTTATCGTGCTCCTTTACACATTGCCTATCACAGCAATCATTGCTCTTACTAGATTGATTGGTGGTGACGCAGTTACTGCTGATATCTTCAACTGGCTTGCAACACACTGGCTACCAAACATTGTGTTCTTTGTTGTGTTCATGATCTTCGCAGCATCATTCTTCGGTGCATTCGAGATTACACTTCCATCCTCTATTGTCAACAAGAGTGACGAGAAGAGTGACAAGGCAGGTCTTGCAGGTATCTTCTTCATGGCACTTACACTTGTGCTTGTGTCATTCTCATGCACAGGTCCTATCGTAGGATCAGTTCTTATTAAGAGTACTCAGGGAGAGTTCTGGACACCAATGGTGACAATGCTTGCGTTCTCAATCGCATTTGCACTTCCATTTACAGTCCTTGCCCTGTTCCCATCTCTTCTTAAGAACCTTCCTAAGAGTGGCGGATGGCTTAACTCGGTTAAGGTTGTGCTTGGTTTCATTGAAATCGCACTTGGATTCAAGTTCCTCTCAACAGCAGACCAGACATACCACTGGGGCCTCCTTGATAGAGAGGTTTACCTCGCAATCTGGATTGCTACATTCTCGCTACTTGGCCTTTATCTCCTTGGAAAGCTAAAGTTCAAGCATGACGATGACCTTAAGTATCTAAGCGTTGGTAGACTTGGTCTTGCAATCGGCGTATTCTCATTCGTTGTTTACCTTATCCCTGGTATGTGGGGCGCTCCTCTTAAGGCACTCTCTGGATATCTTCCACCTATGGAGACACAGGACTTCATTGTTCTTAACTCTGAGTCTACAGTTTCTGTAAATGCCGGTTCTTCATCCGGTACAGCAATGCTGTCTGGAGAAACTGACCTTGATATGCCTCATGGCCTTAGGGGGTATTCAACTATTGAAGCTGCACTAGTTGCAGCAAAAGAGCAGGGAAAACCAGTCTTTGTCGATATCACAGGACATGGCTGCGTGAACTGCCGTGAGATGGAGGCTAGAGTATGGAGCGATCCTAAGGTCCTTGAAATCATGAAGAATGATTATGTGATGTGCGCCCTTTACTGTGATGACAAGACCAAGCTTGACGAAAAGGACTGGGTTACAACTGATACAGGAAAAGTTCTTAAAGACGTAGGTAGAGTTAACTCATACATCGCTAGAACCCGTGTCAATGTAAACGCTCAGCCACACTATGCTCTTATTGATGAAAACGGAGACCTTCTTATTACTGTCAGAGGATAGAACCATGACATTGACACATTTGTTGCGTTGATGAATGCAGGACATAAGGCAGCAGGAGAGTGAGCTACAAAGAAGATAGAATTTGTATTCAGTCAGACCTATCAGGCTCAGATGAAC
>JAKSJT010000235.1 GCA_024402125.1 Bacteroidales bacterium | reverse complement strand
CGTCGTTGGCGATGTCGCGGTGGTAATCCTCTTTCGGGTCGAGGGCCTTGCGCGTCTTCTCGTACTCGTAGACGTCCTCCATCTGCTTCTTCTCCTCCTCGGTGAGGGCGCTGTACTTGATGCCCTCCTTCAGAATCAGCGAACCGCGCTTGAAGCCTCGGTAGTTGACCAGATACTTGTCGGCGACGGCATTCTCCAGTTCGTAGGCGTAGTTGGGCGAGCCCTGTTCCATCTCGAAGATGTCGTAGGTGCTCTTGTCGACCTCGTCGCGCGGGGTGGCCGTCAGACCCAGCATCAGCGAGTCGAAGTAGCGGAAGATGGCGCCATACTTGCCGAAGATGCTGCGGTGAGCCTCGTCGATGATGATCAGGTCGAAGCGGCCGACGGAGAAGGGTTTGTCGTCGGTGTCGATGCAGTTGATCATCGTCTGATAGGTGGAGAAGATGATGCGGGCGTTCATATCGCGCTCCGTTCCGCTGTCGCTCAATACGCAGGTGGTGGCATTGGGCATCAGCTTCACGAAGTTCTTGTGAGCCTGTGACACGAGCGAGGTGCGGTCGGCCAGGAAGAGCACGTTCTTCACCCAGCCGTTGCGCATCAGCACATCGACGAACGAGATGGCCACGCGCGTCTTTCCGGTGCCGGTGGCCATGACCAGGAGGCCCTTGCGGTGCTTCGTGTTGTAGTGCTCACACACGGCCTTGATGGCCATCTTCTGGTAGTAGCGGTCGGTGATGCTGTCTCTGACCGAGAAGTCGGTGATGTCGTGGCGGCCGCGCTGCTGGATGAGCAGTTCGAGGTCCTGAGCGGTGTGGAAGCCGAAGAGCT
Source organism: Bacteroidales bacterium (assembly GCA_024402125.1). Taxonomy (GTDB): domain Bacteria; phylum Bacteroidota; class Bacteroidia; order Bacteroidales; family UBA932; genus Cryptobacteroides. The sequence goes on along the minus strand of JAKSJT010000235.1, from coordinate 4,437 downwards.
GGCGCGGGGGATAGCCCAATCCGTCGATGATGTGAGTGGCGAAGCCATTGGTGAAGTGGATGACCGGACGCACGCCGTATTTCTTCTCCAGGCAGTCGGCATAGAGTTCGGCCTGATGCTTGCCCTTGATGGGCGACACCGATGCCCTCTTTGCCTCGACGACGGCCAACGGGCGGCCATCGCTGCCGAACAGCACATAGTCGGCATAGCCCGTGCCCTGACCGTTGGGCATGCCCTGCAGCTCCACTTCGATGCAGGCTTTGCCGGGTTGAGTGGCGCCTTTCTTGCCCACCTCCTGCCAGCCTGCCTCCTTCAGCATTAGGTCGATGAAGAGCTTGCGCGTTTCGGCTTCGCTGATGTCGGTCGGCAATACTTCGACGGGGGTGGTCGATGCCACGGCCGATGGTGCGGGCGCGGTCACGAGAGGGTCGGAAGGCTTGACTTCGACTGTCGGCGTCACGACGGCAGGCCTCTGAGGGGCATTCGGGATAAGGGCTTTGTCGAAGGGGCGGATTTCGGGCACCACCTTGAGTTTGAGCAGGATAGCTCCGACCACGTTGTAGATGTTGAGCAGGGCGAAGAATGCCTCCTTCTTCGTAACTTTGCCGGTGTGAGCTCCGCAGTTGCCCACCTTGCGCACATAGTGAACGGCCATCATGACGCGGTCGTCGCCGATAAACTCGCGGAAGGCGTCGCCATCCACCAGTTCGAACAGCGAAGTCCTTTCGCCCACCTCCTTGTGCTTCATCTGGTACAGGGCCTTGACGATGTACTCCAGTGCGCGGCGGGCGTTGACTGCCGAATATTCCGGGTCGAGCTGCTGATACTCCTCCGCTGCCGAGCAGTAGCGGTAGAGGTCGTCGAGGCCCAGGGGCTGTATGTAGTCGAAGTTTCGCATGATTAATCCAAAGTATTTGTCCATCGTGTAGTCCTTCATCTCAAGACCTTCCATTCACCATGTGTTTTGCCTCCTGTTCGTTCGACAATACCTAAGGTTTTGAGGATGTCCATATCTCGTTGGATGGTTTTGGATGAAATAGCCATCCTTTTGGACATTTCCGATAGGGTTATGGTTGGTTCTTCTTGGATGATGAATAGTATATCCTTTTGTCTTTCAGATAGTTCCTTTTGGACATTCTTTTGGACATTTTCATTAGATATACTCTGTTCGTAACTTCGGATATCCTCTTCCAAATGCTGACAATGCAAGGCAGATATGCAGTTTAGGAATATTTCGATATCCTCTTTTTCGCGAGTATCAATAAGTGCTTGAATATATTCTGCTTTATCTTCTTTGAGAACTTTGGAAGGCAACACTCCGAACTCAAACTGAATCAGATTCATGAGCAGACGAGAGGTTCTTCCATTGCCATCTGCCCAAGGATGAATTGTTACGAGTTCGTAATGTGCCCCAAAACTTAACTCATAGACACCCGCGACATCATCATTCTTGATGTTATTGCGACGTTGGTTCAGTTCTTTGCAGAATGCCTTTCGTTTATCTGGCACTTTCAGGTAACTCATGTATGATTTTCCCCCCAGACCTGCAGTAACATTCAGTTTTCGGATCTCTCCCTTCGATGCATCAAAGTCGCCTCCCGCACAATGATATTCGCTTCCCGTTCGAGCCATGACTTTGGCAGAAAGTGATATAAGCCATTCTACTGTGATTGGCCTGTGTTGCTTAATCCAATCGATACCATACAGATATGCATCGCGGAGATCCAGATTCATGTTTTGCTCCGTGATGCTTCGTTTGCTCGACGTTATTCCTTCATCGAACAATAGTTGTGCTTCTACTTCTGTTACCGTACTACCCTCTATTGCTGTTGAATGGGTGATGATGGAATAGAGATAGAATTTTGTGTAGTCAAGCTGCTCGGAAATACCAAGACTCCGATGCTTCGCTATTAGCTGAAGAAGTTTGTGCTTTATATCTGTATTCATATTATCCAAAGTATTTGTCCATCGTGTAGTCAAAGAGCTTCTGCGTCTCTGCTACTGATTGGCTAATGGCGGCCTTCTGCTTCTCTATGGCCTCTATCTTGGCAGCAAAGAGCTGCTGGAGGGGGAGAGGGGGGAGGATGATATTAAATGTGCTCAATATTTTTTGATTAACATTTGAAATATTGCATCCATTTCCGGCATTTGTAATAATTGGTCTTACTGATGCATTTTGCATAACTCTACTAAGAAATAGAGGCTCAACTTTGTGATCTATTATTCTACAACGAATACAGAATCCACTGTATGTAATTTTTTCTTTACAAGTGTCAACTAATACACATCTACCTACTAATGCTTTGCTACCGTTGGAACGAACAAAAACTAAATCATTATCGCGAAGGAAATAATCTTCATCAATTTCTTCTTCAACTTGAATTGATGATAGGAAAGATGCATGTACGCTTCTATTATCTTGGAAATCAGAAACGCCCAAAATCTTAATAAATTTTCCTGAGTCAATTTTCCCGTAGTTCAATCCATTTTTGAAAGTAGATAAATCTCCCAACTTCTTCACCTCCCATCCCTTTTCATTCTCTACAGGATCACCGAACATATCATAGAATATGCTCTGTGCGAGGGTATCGAGTTCCTTTAGCTGTGCCTTCTGCTTGTCTATGATACTTGTCAAAAGATCAAGTTCGGACACAATCCGCTGCTGCTCAGAGAGAGGGGGAACAAATAAAAATACTTTATCTAATCGTTTCGCAGAAAGATGCTTTACTGTAACGAATGGGGTTTCATCTTCGATTCTCTTTAGCTCTTTCTTTAAGAATCTATATATAAAACCTATATCAGTTTTATTATCTTTGCTTGTTACTTTGCAAACTCGTTGGTTTAAGAGAGCATCTTTACTTTTCCAAGGAGCAATATTGAACTCTCCATCCATACCAATCAAATGTTCGCCTTTATGAAATATATACTCTTCAGGAAATTTGCCACAAAAATAAGTCTCGGTTTGACCATCCTTAACATCGCGAATTCGAATTAATGGCATTCCTTCTGCTGGATTTGTAGTAAATCCAGCAGAATCGAATGGATAACCATATTGTATGTTGCAGATATCCAAAAGCTTCTTATATTCCCATCCTTCTCTCATAGTTTCTCCAATTTATTGTTTTTCAACCAGTCCAACAAACGATGTTTCTAATTTTGCAACCGCTGGTTGCAAAATTGTATTTATTTCATTTTCAGGGATTTGTAATTGGGCAACCAGTGGTTGCCCAATTGGGCGCAACTCCAACCGTTTTCTATGGTCTTGCGGACATAGAAGAGGGCTTTGTATGGAGCGTTTTTAAACTTGTCAATCAACAGCTTATGATGTCCCCAGGGTATGGCAAAAATATTTACCGGCATTTGCTCCCCAAGTTGGGGACTAATTTCTTGTGTGTCTAATCGTCCCACAACCTGTGGGACAATTTTATCTCTCTGGCTATAAAGCAGATAAAATTTCTTGCAATAGTAAATATTACTGCGTGATAATCCCTCCACACCTGGTAGTACCTGCTGCAGATCCTTGCTCAGCTGAGTGATAACCTTCTCGCCCCAACGATCCTCAACGTGCATCTCTACGATGTCATGTCCCAGTTGCCAGTTGTAGAGAAGCTTCTCCGTGTTCACCTTCACAGCAGCCTTGATCTGGCTCTGGCGATAACGCAGGGCCAAATCCTTTACCCACTGGAGGTAATCCTTATCGATAATGGTCAAATTCTTTTCCATATAATCCTTTCGGTTATAAATATAGAAATTCTCTAAACTTATGGTCAGTCACTGACTGACTTTTTTCAATCGTCTGATTTTCAGGCAACAACAATTGGTCAGTCGCTGACTGACCAATTGAGAGTGTCTTGAGAACAAACTGTACAACAGATGCCTTCAACTGAGGATATACAAGATAAAACTGGCGGTATATCTTCAATGTTGTGGCGCTAAACTTGTTTTTGCCTAATCTATTCGAAAGATTAGGCAGCAGATTGTCACCATACTTAGCTCTGTCACTACCAAACTGCTCATACTCTATAATGTAATATCCCGTAAGCCAAGCCTTTGCTGTGATATGCCGATTTATGACAAGTCTGGCATTGTTCTGCAATGTCTGATTAGTCTGTTCTATTTGATAAATAAGAGATTCAAAATTCTTTTCCATACAATCCTTTCGGTTATCAATATAGAAATTCTCTAATTCACTAATTCTTGACAAGAATCCTACTTGAGATAATTCTTGCGGAAGTCTGCCAAAGCGGCATTGATATCTGACTGGAGAGACTCAATACGAGCGAGAACAACCTCGGGAGCTTCATACTCCACGCGCACCTTCTCTACCTCTTTGTACTTGTTGATGGAGAGGGCATAAACGTTGGCAATAATCTCCTCGACAGGGACGAAGAAGGAGGAAGACCCTCTTCCCCAACCCTCTCCCGTGAGGGCGAGGGG
>JAKSJT010000234.1 GCA_024402125.1 Bacteroidales bacterium | reverse complement strand
TACATGATTTCGTATTTCTTCTTCCATTGATCAATGCATTTCATTCATACGATATAAGAGGCGTATGGGGTGTTGACTTCGACGCATCTATTGTATACAAAGTAGGTTTTTTCCTTCCTGAGCTTCTCGGGGCAAAGGAAATTCTTGTCGGAAGAGACTGTAGAGTTTCATCTGACGAAATTCATGCTGCACTTTTAAAGGGTATAACTGATGCCGGCGCTGATGTGTATGACATCGGTCTCAGTTCAACCCCTATGGTATATTTCGGAACAGCTTTCAAAGGCTTCAAGGCCTCTGTTCAGATTACTGCATCACATAACTCGGCAGAGTACAACGGACTTAAGGTATCCAGAGAAAATGCCCTTCCTGTAGGATTCGATACTGGACTTGGTACAATCCACCAGTGGATTATCGATGGCAAGGAGACAATTCCTGTAGAGACCAAGGGTTCCGTTCACCAGATGGACATCAGAAAGGATTATATGGATTTCCTTTCAAAGTACAAAGGTGACTTCTCTAACGTTAAGCTAGTCCTTGACCTTTCAAATGGTATGTCAAACCTCTTTGCAAAGGAACTCTTTGGACCAGCATGTGATTACATTAACGACACACTTGACGGTACATTCCCAGGCCATGATCCTAACCCACTTGTTGCTAAGAATCGCGAGGCTATTTCAGCAGCAGTAGTGGAGAAGGGGGCAGATGCCGGAGTCATCTATGATGGCGATGCTGATAGAGTGATGTTCGTTGATAATGAGGGAGAGTTCATCTCTCCAGACCTTGTGATTGCACTTTTGGGTCATTACTTCGCTGAAGAAAGAGGTGAAAAGGGTATTGTCCTTCAGGATATCCGTTCATCAAAGTCAGTTGGCGAGTACCTTGAACCAATGGGATGCAAGATGGAGACATGGAAGGTCGGTAGAGCACACGCTGCAATCAAGCTCCGTGAACTTGATGGAGTTTGGGGCGGTGAGCTTGCAGGACACTACTACTTCCGTGATTTCTTCTACTCTGATAGTGGACTACTTGCTTCAATGCTCGTGCTTAGAGTCGTTGCTGCGGCAAAGTCAAAGGGCGAGTCTATCAAGGATCTCATCGCTAGAATCTCTCGTTATAAGAGTACAGGTGAGGTTAACTTCCGTATCGAAGACAAGCAGGGTGCTATCAAAGCAGTGTGTGATTATTTCACAGCACAGGCTACTCCAACAAAGATCATGGACTTCGATGGTTATAGAGTCGAATTCCCTGAATGGTGGTTCAACGTCAGACCATCAAATACAGAACCATATCTGCGATTCATATGTGAGGCTACATCAGATGAGCTTCTTGAAGAGAAATTCGCAGAGGCTAAAAAAATCCTATCTCAGTTTTAGAGCATAGGTAGTGAAAGTGTAAATGAGATTTAAGTTTGTTTTTGCAGTTGCCGCCCTTCTAAGCCTTTCGGTAAGTCAAAGCTGGGCGCAGGTTGAGCAGCTGCCACAGAAAAAGTTAACTAAGGAAAGAGCTCAGCTCCTTATCCCTAGACCTTCTATGCAACCAGTCAAGTCATTGGATGGTGGTGCTACTGCTATTGATTCTCTTGATACAGCCAATCCTGCAGTGAAGATCATTCTTTTTGATGATAATACATGGCAGTATTGGAAAGATCCTGAGTATACAGTTCAGTCAGAACTCTTCACTGAATTCTGGAATACAGAGCTTGCAGATCCATATACTATTACTTTGGAGCAGCTTCCAGAAAGAGTAACCTTCTGGCTAATTGACTCAAATGGTCAGTATTGCTGTCCAAGACCAAGCACAAAGGTTTATTCACCTTTCGGATACAGACATGGTCGTCGTCATAATGGCGTTGACCTTCCTCTTCACACAGGAGATCCTGTCAAGGCTGCTTTCTCAGGTAAGGTTCGTGTTTCCAAATATTACAAAGGTTTCGGAAACCTTATCATTCTTAGACATGAGAATGGTCTCGAGACATATTACGGTCACCTTTCCAAGAGAAATGTCGAAGTTGGTGATTGGGTAAGTGCAGGTGATGTTATCGGTCTTGGTGGATCTACAGGTAGATCAACTGGCCCACATCTTCATTTCGAGACAAGATATAGAGGTTTTGCCTTCGATCCGCAGTGGATTATCGACTTTGAGACAGGAGTTCTTCGTCATAGAGCTTTCGTTCTTAAGAAGAAGTACCTCAATGCTAACAGCAAGTATATGCCAGAGAGTGATGATGAGGATTGGGCAATTGCTGTAGCAGATTCAACAGATAGAGCTGCCGCTGCTGCCAAGGCTGCTGCAGAGAAGGCCGCTGCCGCTGCTGCACAGTATCATACGATCCGCTCAGGAGATACTCTCGGTAAGATTGCGAAGAGATACGGAACTACAATTAAGAAGATATGTCAGCTTAACGGAATTAAGGAGACAACAACTCTTCAGATTGGTAGAAAACTTAGAGTTAAGTAATTATGCTTAAATGAATAAAGAGATGATCAGTGTGAAGGTCATCTCTTTATTTTTTTCTTAATAATAGATAGTTAATGTCTACTCGGCTGAGAGTCCATAGTTACTGAATACTTCCTTGTATGCTGAACTATCTGCAACTGCTTTGACGATTGCTTTTAAGTCCATTGGAAGCTTTTCCCAAACAGTAGACTTGATGTTCTCGGGGATATCCTTGTAGAAGGCTTCTGCGATTCCGCCAGTAATGCAGGCGAGGGTGTCGCTGTCTCCACCCATGGATACAGCCTTTCTCATAGCATCCTCGAAGTCAGTTGATTCAAGGAAGGCGATAATTGCCTCAGGAACAGTTCCCTGACAGCTAGAGTCCCAACTGTATGTCTTGTTCAGGAATTCGTAGGTCCTGTTAAGGTCATATCCATACTTTGAAGATATATACTCCTTAATTTCTTCCTTGCTCCTTCCATTTCTGGCCATCCAGATCGCAGCTGTAGTTGCCTGTGCACCCTTAATTCCTTCAGGGTGATTGTGTGTAATGGCAGCAGAGATCTCAGCAACCCTTTCAGTCTCTTCGAGGTTGTCAAAGAACCAACCGCATGCGGACGCTCTCATGGCGCTACCATTCCCCCAGCTTCCATAAGGATGACGTCCTTCTTTGGAAGAGTATGGACAGTCTCCATAAGTGTTGTCATAGGCGCGTAAAAGAGTTGGATTGAATAGCCATCTGCGGAATCCTCCACCATATCCTCCCATAGGACAAGGGAAAATATTAGCTATCTCTACCATGCTCTTCTCAAGACCTTCAAAAGTATGGTCCTTGTCATTAAGAAGCCATGATGCCACGGCGATTGACATCACAGAGTCATCTGTGTAGTTGCTCTCAGGGAAAAATAATGTGAAATTGTAATCTTTTGAGTTTTGAAACTCGTAGACACTTCCAATGGTGTCTCCACAAATTGCTCCTAACATATTCTGATTAATTTTGTTTTGTTAATTAGAATACGATTCAGATAGAGAATTATTTCTGCTGTCTTGTCTGCCAACGCTCTCTAGCGTACTGCTGCATGTCCTTGACCTCGTCGTTTTCGTCGACGATTTCAGAACCAAGGATTGTTTCGATAACATCTTCAAGGGTTAGAATACCCTGGAAGCAGCCGTACTCATCAATAATAATTGAAATCTGCTCCTTGTGGCCTGCGAAGTCTTCCCATACCTCACTAAGAGGAGTGTCTTCATTGAAGAAAGGAACTTCTCTTTTGATGTCGGAAAGTTTGACATCAAACTTGTCCTGAGCAATCTTTTCTAGAACGTCACTTCTTAGAATGTATCCTGTAATATAGTCAGGGTTGTCACTGTATACAGGAATTCTGGAGTGGTGAAGGTATGCGTTATCTTTATAGAATTCTTTAACCTTCAATGATTCACATGCAACTGCTGATACGACTCTAGGAGTCATAGCATCACTTGCAAGCACGTCATCAAGGTTGATGAGGTTCTGGATGACCTTGTTCTCTCCTTCCTCGAATACGCCTTCTTCCATAGCCTCGTTTGCCATAGCAGACACTTCTTCACGGCTGATGACAATATCAGCATCCTTAGGGGATACGATCTTTGTGACGAGTTTGACGAGAATAACAAGAGGGTAAAGGATGAAGATCAGGAATCCAATTAGTCTTGTAGTGATACCCATGAGACTTCTCCAGTATGTAGTACCGATTGTCTTTGGGATAATCTCAGAGAATACCAGAATAAGTAGTGTGACGATTGCTGAGATGATACCGAATGCAGCACTTCCAAACACAAGAGTCGCCTGTCTACCAATACCGGCTGCACCGATTGTGTTGGCAATTGTGTTGAGGGAAAGGATAGCGGCAAGTGGCTTATCGGTATTTTCCTTGTAGTCTCTGAACTTCTCTGCAATCTTGCTTCCTTCCTCTTCCTTCATTGAAATAAATGAGATAGGGGTAGACATAAGTACGGACTCCAAAATCGAGCACATGAAAGATATGCCCATTGATGCAAAAAGATATACTAGTAAGAGTCCCATATTTGTCTAATAAAGTGCAAATATAAACAATCGATGCGATATCAAAAAAGAAAGACACTGCGATTTTGCAATGTCTTTCCGTATCTGTTTGGAAATCGTACTTTTAGATCTCTTCCTGTTTTTCTATTCTGTCTACGACATACTTCTGCTTTCCTCTCCAAGGAAGAGTTCCGAGATACTCCTTGTAGTGGAGCTGAACTGTTTCTCCGGATCTTCTCATGAGTTCTTCAGCGATCTTAGGGTCGGTAATTGAGAAGTTGAACTCGTTCGACTCAATTGTGGCTGTTGATTTGGATCCTGACTTGAATCCAGCCTGGATAAGTCTTCCCTCATAAGTCTTGAACACGTATCCCTTATATACTACAAAGTTCAGTTCCCCTGCCTTCACTCCTTCTCCGAAAACGAAGAAGAAACGGAAGAAGATAAATCCGGCGAGAACTAGTATAGCCACAAGGCTGCTGATTGTTATTACTTTTGCTTTTGTTGTCATACCAATCGTTTGTTTGTGTGACAAATGTAATAATTATTTACAAAAATCATCCTGCCAGGGGAAACTGACAGGATGAAGTATTTCTAATAGACGGACTATAATGCTACAGTTGTTGCCTTTCCGTTATAAGTAGTCTCAGCAGTCTTAATGCCGCTTTCGGTGAAGACATTAACCTTGATTGTTCTACTTTCAACCATTCCCTTGTAACTACCTGTTCTTTCACCGATAGAAAGGGTTGAGGTCTTAGCATCCCAAGTCGTAGGGCTATTTGGGAACT
>JAKSJT010000233.1 GCA_024402125.1 Bacteroidales bacterium | reverse complement strand
GCTTTAGTACCGACAGAGCAGGGGACGCCTACAACAGATACGCTAACAGAGTTCTTTAAGGAAATCGTTAATGTTAAGTATACAGCTAATATGGCGGCTGACCTTGATAAGATTGCAAAGGGCGAAGTGGCTAAGGCGAATGCCAGTGCAAACTCATCAAAGAATACAGGGCCAGAGACTTTGTCAGAGAAGGATGAAGAGTTCATCAATGCTCAGGATGAACTTCTTAATCTTCAGTTGAATGAGAAAGTATCTGCTTCCGATACTACTTCTGTAAGCACTCCATCTGCTGTAGAGGCAATTCCAACTGTTTCAGACGATGATCCGGATGAGACTGTGGGCGACGAGGATTCGGAAGACAATGAAGTAGAAGAAGAGGTAATTGATCCGAAGGAAGCCGCTAAGGCTGCTAGAGAGGCAGCTCGTCAGGCAAAGATTGACGCAAGAGAAGCTCGCTGGGCAGAACTTGATGCTAAAGATGCCGAGAAGGCGAGGATAAAGGCCGAGAAGGCACAGCAGAAGAAGAGAGCCAAGACTCTGAAGATGCTCCGTAAGATGGATAAGTCTACAGAGAAGGACAACCTTACTTTAGAGCGTTATCAGCGCAAGTTTGAAAAGAAGAAGTCTCGCCAGGAAAGTGGTAGAACCAAGTCCGACGAGACTCCAATGTCTGATAATAATTCGAAATCAAAAAAGGTGAGAAATTCGGAACCAACTCAGGTCCCTGATAATTCTGAACCTGTTGTTGATCCTACTCTTCTGCGAACAATTTAATGATGTTCAGAACAACCTGAGAGGCTGCTTCCATGCTTTCTACAGGTAGGAACTCCATCTTTCCGTGGAAGTTCAATCCACCAGCGAAAATGTTAGGACAAGGCAGACCCATGAATGAAAGGTTTGCTCCGTCTGTGCCACCTCTGATTGGCTGAACCTTTGGCTTTACGCCAGCCATTTCAATTGCCTTGATTGCCTTTTCAATGATGAAATAGTAAGGTTCTACTTCCTGACGCATGTTGTAGTACTGGTCAGTTACAGTAGCGGTTGCTGTTCCTTCGCCATACTTTGTGTTGATGAAGTCAGCGCACTTCTTAACCATCTCCTTCTTCTGCTCGAATTTTGATCTGTCATGATCTCTGATGATATAGCTGACAGTGGCATTTTCTACTGTTCCGTTGAATCCAATGAGGTGGAAGAATCCTTCATATCCCTCTGTGTATTCAGGACGCTGCTCGGTAGGGAGAAGAGAGTTGAACTCCTGTCCGATGTGGATGGCATTCTTCATCTTTGTCTTTGCATATCCTGGGTGAACATTTCTACCCTGAATCTTGATGACAGCCTTAGCTGCATTGAAGTTCTCGAACTCGAGTTCTCCAATTTCACCACCATCCATTGTATAGGCATACTTTGCTCCGAACTTCTTGACATCGAACTTGACAACACCTCTTCCTATCTCCTCATCTGGTGTGAATCCGATCTTAATCTCACCATGCTTAACCTCTGGGTGTTCAACAAGGTACTGTACTGCGTTCATGATTTCAGCTACACCAGCCTTATCATCAGCACCGAGAAGTGTTGTTCCATCAGTTGTGATAAGAGTGTTGCCCTTGTAGTTCAACATCTCAGGGAACTCAGAAGGCTTGAGGTAAAGGCCAGGAACGCCCTTGAGTGCAATATCGCAACCGTCATAGTTCTCAATGATCTGAGGCTTGATGCTGTCTCCTGGAGCATCAGGAGCTGTGTCAACGTGTGCGATGAATCCTATAGCAGGGACATCTTTATCAATGTTTGATGGGAGTGTTCCCATCACATATCCATATTCGTCGAGAGTTGCTTCTAGACCTAGAGCCTGAAGCTCATCTCTAAGCATGCTAAGAAGATTGAGCTGTTTTGCAGTACTAGGCTGAGACTCGCTTTCTTCGTTAGACTGGGTGTCTACAGAGACATATCTAAGGAATCTTTCTGTAATCTTTTCCATTATATATTATATATGTGAATTGTTTTCTGATAAAAAGGAATTAGTCTTTCTTCATTGAAGCCTTGACCATGTAGATGATGATGGCAATAAATGGGAGGATGGCAACAGCCTCGCCATATGTCTCGCTCCATTCTGTTAGGAACCAGTCAACGTTAGCGAACTTGAGGATTGCACTGACAACTCCCATGAGAGCTCCACCAGCAATGAATCCTGATGCGATGAGTGTACCCTTCTCTCCACGCTCTGCATTGACAGCCTTGTCTGTAGATCTTGAGCTCACATACCCTGAAATGGCACCGCCGACAAGGCGCGGGAGGCTAAGGTCGATAGGAATGAACATACCGAGAGCAAATGGAAGTGCAGGAACCTTACAAGCTGTAAGACCAATTGCGAGAATTGCTCCGATTCCGTAGAGAAGCCAAGGTGCTCCACCACCGTTCATCATAGGCTGGATAACTGCAGCCATTGCATTAGCCTGAGGAGCAACGAGGGCATTGTCACCTACGAATCCGTATGTCTTGTTGAGAACGAGCATAACACCGCAAACTGTAGCAGCAGCTACGAATGTTCCAACGAATTTCCAGGTTTCCTGCTTCTTAGGTGTTGTTCCAATCCAGTAACCGATTTTGAGGTCTGTAACAAAAGAACCTGCCATAGATAGAGCGGTACAAACAACTCCACCGATAACAAGAGCTGCTGCCATTCCTGTGTTACCGTTAAGACCAACAGCCACGAGGATAAGTGAAGCGATGATAAGAGTCATAAGAGTCATTCCACTTACAGGGTTAGAACCTACGATTGCAATAGCATTAGCTGCAACAGTTGTAAAGAGGAATGATATGATAGCAACGATTGTAACTCCCACGAGGGCCTGCCAGATGTTGTTTACAACTCCACCGAATGCGAAGAATGCGAAAATCACGAGAAGAGAGATTACGATTCCGAAGACAACTGTCTTCATAGGAAGGTCTTCCTGTGTTCTTTCAACCTTTTCCTGTCCAGCACCAGGTTTCTTGGAGAACTCGCTAACGGCAAGACCAACAGCAGACTTGATGACGCCGAATGATCTGATGATACCGATAATACCAGCTGTTGCAATACCTCCGATACCGATATGTCTTGCGTAATCCTTGAAGATCTGATCAGGAGACATGCTACCGATAGTAGCGGTAACACCTGTGTGCATAAGGTCGATAACCTGTCCTCCCCAGATGAGATTAAGAAGAGGAATGATTACAAGCCATACAAGGAAAGAACCGCAGCAGATGATAAATGCATACTTGAGACCTACAATGTAGCCAAGACCAAGTACGGCTGCACCTGTGTTGAGCTTAAGGACAACCTTAGCCTTGTCTGCGATTGTCTGGCCAAATCCAACAACTGTTGTTGTGATAGTTTCACCCCAAGCTCCGAAAGTAGATACGATGAAGTCGTAAAGACCTCCGATAAGACCACTGACTAGGAGAGTCTTGGCACCTTTACCTCCGCTTTCTCCACTAACGAGAACCTGAGTTGTTGCTGTTGCCTCTGGGAAAGGATATTTTCCATGCATCTCCTTGACGAAATACTTTCTGAAAGGAATCAGGAAAAGAATACCAAGTATACCTCCGAGAAGAGATGAAAGGAACATCTGCATGAAGCTTACATCTATACCTAATATATATATAGCAGGCAATGTGAAGATTGCTCCGGCAACAACTGCTCCGGAAGCTCCACCGATAGACTGAATGATAACATTCTGACCAAGGCCTCCTTTCTTTCCTAGAGCACCGGTTACACCGACCGCAATAATTGCAATAGGAATAGCTGCTTCGAATACCTGACCAACTTTAAGTCCTAGGTATGCAGCTGCAGCGGAAAAGATGACAACCATGAGAAGTCCCATCAATACTGAATAAGGAGTGACTTCTGGGTAAGTCTGATCTGCTTTTAGAAGAGGCTTGTACTCTTCTCCCGGTTTTAGCTCTCTGTGGGCATTCTCCGGCAAAGTGAAGTTTTGTTTCTCCATATGATTTGTGTGTTTTTATTTTCGTAGAGAAACAAAAGTAACAAAAAAAGAGTTTTGATTTGTCCTTTGCCATAAAACTTGTTCCATTTAAAAAGAAAAAAATCAGGCTACTTTTAGATATTAAAATCAACCATATGTACACATGGTTTTGATTAATGTCCTCGATGAATCGTTTTAGTTGAAATTTTTTCGATTTTTTATGAAAAAAAAGTGGAAAAAGTTTGGAGGAAATAAAAAAGTGCGTATCTTTGCAGCCCGTTTGAGAAACAAACATTCTAAAATGAATGACTCAAACGAACAAGAGTTCATTGAAAATATTGAGAGAGATAACGAGGTAAAGAAGAAGTTAAAAGAGATTATAGTCTGTAAATTCAAAATTCGAGAGTTTTTTCGAGTTGCAAATTAGGGACTGCAATTTCATAGGCAAACGAGTTTTTATCACGAGACAATGTTGGAGCAGAGATGCTCAAATATACAGTCAAGTGATTCATTCAGAGAAAGAGAACAAGAGCGAACGGAGGATGCCTAGGCTTCCAGAGGCGAAGAAGGACGTGGTAAGCTGCGATAAGCTACGGGGAACTGCAAACAGGTTTTGATCCGTAGATTTCCGAATGGGGCAACCCTCCAGGTTGGAGACCTGGAACGCAATATTTTGCGGGCAAACGCAGGGAACTGAAACATCTTAGTACCTGCAGGAAGAGAAAGAAATATCGATTCCCAAAGTAGTGGCGATCGAAATGGGAAGAGCCTAAACCGCTGACGTTACGGCGCCAGCGGGGTTGTAGGACCGGCTATCAATACTGTGTCATCAACTGGAACGTTTTGGAAAGAACGTCCGTAGAGGGTGACAGACCCGTACAGGTAAATTGATACAGTTAAGGCCGGCACCTGAGTAGGGCGGGACACGTGGAATCCTGTCTGAATCTGCGGCGACCATGCCGCAAGGCTAAATACTCCTGGAAGACCGATAGTGGACCAGTACCGTGAGGGAAAGGTGGGAAGCACCCCGAACAGGGGAGTGAAATAGAACCTGAAACCGTTCGTTTACAAGCGGTCGGAGCCTGAAAGGGCGACGGCGTGCCTTTTGCATAATGAGCCTACGAGTTGCTTCATGTTGGCAAGGTTAATCCCTTAAGGGGAGTGAGCCGAAGCGAGAGCGAGTCTGAAGAGGGCGTCTAGTCAGCATGAGCAGACGCGAAACCTAGTGATCTACCCATGGCCAGGTTGAAGGTGCCGTAACAGGCACTGGAGGACCGAACCAGTTTCCGTTGAAAAGGGCTTGGATGAGCTGTGGGTAGGA
>JAKSJT010000232.1 GCA_024402125.1 Bacteroidales bacterium | reverse complement strand
ATGCGGAATGATTTATAGTCCGAATCCCACACGAATGATAACGTTTGCACAGAAAAGTTCCCTAACTATTTTATGCTCATGTGTGTTTCTTGCTCTTCTGCCATGAGCAATTAAGTATACAAGGCCTGGGGCTACCTTGAATTTTTCAGCCAAATTCTCATAAAGAGTTCTGTGGCGGGCCGTCTTATAAGAATGACCAGCGAAGTTGATCATAATCTTTCTCATCTTGTTGTTAGTTTAAGTTTGTAATGCAAATATGTGGAGAGAGAAAAGACAATTCCAAATCTTTTGGAAATTATTTTAAAAAGATAAATATAGGTTTCTACTGATTGTCACTCAGGGAGATGCTTTTTACTAGGGTTAGTCGCTCTGATTTTGACATGTCATTGGGATTTGTGCCAGGGACTCCTTGCGGAACTTCCATTCCTAGATCAGAGAACAGATTCTCCCAGAAATTGTCCAGAGATCCGTCCTTGGATAAGAAGTTCATAGGGTTTGCCGGAAAGATGTGCCTACCGCTTCTGTCGACAAAGCTCTCGTATACAAGTTCGCTGCAATATAGCATGCCATTGTCTGGAAGGAATGTGTAATCGTATTTCTGACCGAGGAAAGACTTCGCTTTCATGATTACATTATCCTTGTCAAAAGAACCGTTAACATGGTAAAAATCAATGTTTTTGTTTTTTTCTATGAACTCCTGTAGGGGAGTTCTTGTGACACCTGCTCCGGGCTCTGCTTCAAGGATGAATTCTCCTTCACTACAGATTTCAACGATGCCAACATGAGTGTAGTCTTTGACGCTGTCAGCATTTACTGTAGCACTGCTGATAGCATTGTCGAAGCTGCCGTCACCAGATAACACGAAGGCAAGGTCACAGCTGTCAATCTCGGCAACGCATGAGACGTTCGCAAAGGTTGAAGTGGTGACAATCAGACTTAAAAGTTGTTTTCGATTGATGCGCATATTACAAATATACTTAATTGCAGCTTATTGTCTATCAGGAGAGGACATTTTGTTTGTTTATGAATTTAAAATAATTGCCAATATGTTTGATATCTTATATTCTTTACCTATCTTTGCACCGCTTACTTAAACCAAACAAACTATGATGATTGCGAAGAAGGTCTACGAGAAACTCGAGACCGAGATTTTTGATGTGCGTACTATGGAGTACTCTGCCATAAACGCCCTAGCTGACTCTATGGCTTTAGTCTATGAGTCTATTAGGAATTCCCAGACGACATTCCCAGTTCAAACAGCTAATCCCTGCTAATACTATTATTGGCGGATGAATTGTCGCATGTCTGAGGCTATTTGTTTCCTATTCTCAATCAATCTACAGATTATTTGGACGTCTTATATATGTAAGACTCGGTAATTGTGTCCCTTTGGATACAAAATTCACAAGAAATCAGTTTAACATTTAATAAATGTTTTAATCATCAGTTAGTTTTAAGTTTGTAGTCGTACGCCGTGATGGTGTGCGACTATTTTTTTTCTAGCTGGATTATTTCCTGTGAAGTGTGATACATACAATCTCTGGCCATGCTCCAAATCGGAATGGAACATTACCGCCACTACCTGTACATACAAACAGTTTGCGCTCACCGCTTCTGTACAGTCCTGCCCACTCGTTGTATCCGATTCTAGAAGGGGAGATTCCCCATAGTCTGAATTGCATTGCGTGTGTATGTCCTGAAAGGGTAAGCTGGATGTCCGTCTCTGGTAGAACCTTTCTTTTCCAGTGAGTAGGGTCATGACTCAGCAGGACTTTGAAGGTTCCTTCTTCGAGGTCTTCCTGAGCCTTTACTAGATCTCCGTTCTGAGGGAATGGCGGAGTCCCGTCATTTTCAACGCCTACGATAGCGAGGGAGTCGTTTCCTCTAGTTATGACTTCGTTCTCGTTAAGAAGCAGTCTCCAACCCATAGATCTCTCCATATCCTGGATTTTGCCGATGCTAGCCTTTATAGCAGCTTCGCCTCTGGCTGAACCATACATGCAGTAGTCATGGTTACCCATTACAGAGAACACTCCGTCCTTCGCTGAAAGTTTTGATAGTATAGGAATAAAAGCCTCCAGCTCTTCTGGGTCTCCATTAACGATATCTCCAGTAAATACAATTGCATCTGGGTTAAGAGCATTAGCTTTCTGCACCTCTTTTTCGATAGTTTCCTTGGATCTGTCGTAGGTTCCAAGATGCCAGTCTGATATTTGAACAATCTTGTATCCCTCAAAAGCTTCCGGGAGATCCTCAAATGATAATGCCACTTCTCTCACTGTGACCAGTTTCCAACCGAATGACAGGCCAAAGAGAGCAGCAAACGTAAATGCTCCACCTATGCAGTATCCTATAATATTTCCAGCAGATCCGAATCCAATCAGTCTACCAGCGATAGAGAAGATCATGAAGAGGAACTTTGGAATAGCCAGACAGAGGATGATTCCGAAAATTATAATAGCTGCGGAGTATCTATCAATAGTTCCAGTAATTAGAAGGATGAAAAGTGGTATTAGTGATAGGGATGGTACAAGGTGGAGGAACTTGCACCACACCTGTGCTCCTTTTAGGAGCCTTGAAATATAAATATCTGGGAATACGATTATTACTATTAGTAGAATAAAGGGTAGTATAGATCGAAACATATGATTAGTGAAAGTTCGTTTTTGGAGGTATTTGCCTGGGGCTAAAACATTAAGCCATGACAAGTGAAAAACAAAAATAATAATTTTCGCATTAATCCTAATAAATGCTAAATTTGCTCCCCGTTAATTAACGTTTTTTCCATGGAGAAACTTTTTGAAATCCTTAAGACTAAGAAGTTCTGGAACGAAGCTTTCATTATGACAGTCGGTATGCTCATTACCGCTATTGCTATCTATTATTTTCTCGTTCCAAGTCAACTTATTGTCGGTTCAACATCCGGTCTTGCCATCGTTGTAAGTCAGCTTCTTGCAAACATCGGCATCAACTTGAAAGTGTCCGTCTGTCTGGAAACAATCAATATCACTCTTCTTATTATTGCCTTTATCCTTATCGGAAAGGAGTTCGGAGCAAAGACAGTATATGCAACTATTGTCCTTGGACCTATGATGGATTTCCTGGAGTGGATATATCCGTATCAGAATTTCCTTACTGAACCAGGACAGACATCCGTAATGGGTGATGCATGGTTTGACCTATGCTGCTTTGTGCTTCTATTAAGTGCCGCTCAGGCTCTTCTTTTCAGAATCAACGGTTCAACAGGTGGACTTGATATCCCAGCTAAGATTGTAAACAAGTATACACACAAGGACATCGGAGTATGCGTGACCGTAGCAGGAGTTGTAGTGTCATGTACAGCGTTCTTCATCCATCCTTTCAGAATGGTTGTTATCGGTCTTATCGGTACTTGGATGAACGGCCTTGTAGTTGACTATTTCACTGCCAGTCTCAATAAGAAAAAGAAGATCTGTATCATCACTCAGGATCCTGAACCAATAAGACAGTTCATCATCAAGGAGCTTGTCAGAGGATGCAGTATCTACGAAGTGGAAGGAGGTTTCACAAAGGAGAGACATTACGAGATTCAGAGCTTTTTGGGTCAGACGGAGTTCTCCGATCTTATGGAGTTCATCCGTGATCATAAGATCAATGCATTCATTTCAGCAGTCAATGTAAGTGAGGTATATGGCCGCTGGTTCTCCAACAGTTACAGAAAGCAGCTCAAAGAAGAGAACGAGATGATCAAAAATGACTAGTTTCTCGTTTAAAATAACTAACTTACAATCCTTTAGAAATTAACAGATAATAAATATGGAAAAGAAACTTTCAATTGGTACACTCTGCGTTCAGGCAGGATATGATCCAAAGAATGGCGAGTCTCGTCAGATGCCTATTATCCAGAGTACAACATTCAAATATGAGGATAGTGATGCAATGGCTAGACTCTTCGACCTTGAAGACAACGGCTATTTCTATACAAGACTCCAGAACCCTACTAATGATAAGGTGGCAGCTCGTATTGCAGCTCTTGAGGGTGGTATCGCAGCTATGCTCACATCATCAGGTCAGGCAGCAAACTTCTATGCTTGCTTCAACATCTGCGAGTGCGGTGATCATATTGTAAGTGCAACAAGCATCTATGGTGGAACATTCAACCTCCTTGGCACATCACTTAGAAAGATGGGTATCGAGGTTACATTCATTGATCAGAACGCTTCTGAGGAGGAGATCTCAGCTGCATTCAGACCTAACACAAAGCTTCTCTTCGGTGAGACTCTCTCTAACCCAGGAGTAAGTGTACTTGATATTGAGAAGTTCGCTCGTATTGCTCACTCTCACGGAGTTCCACTCATCATTGACAATACATTCCCAACACCGGTTAACTGCCGTCCATTCGAGTGGGGTGCAGATATCGTTACACACTCTACAACAAAGTATATGGATGGTCATGGAGTTCAGGTAGGTGGTGCTATCGTTGATAGCGGCAACTTCGACTGGGAGGCATATGCTGACAAGTATCCTGGACTTTGCTCTCCAGATGAGTCATACCACGGAATCACTTACACAAAGAAGTTCGGTAAACTTGCCTATATCACTAAGGCTACAAGCCAGCTTATGCGTGACTTCGGTTCTATCCAGAGCCCACAGAACGCATTCTACCTTGGACTTGGTCTTCAGTCTCTCCATGTCAGAATGGCTCGTCACTGTGAGTCTGCTCTTAAGATCGCTCAGTTCCTTGAGGCTAATGAGGAGGTTGCATGGGTTAACTATCCTGACCTTGAGTCTTCAGCTGATCACGAGAAGCAGCAGAAGTACCTTCCAAACGGATCTTGCGGAGTTATGTGCTTCGGTCTAAAGGGCGGTAGAGAAAGAGCAAAGAAGTTCATGGCAAACCTTAACCTCGTAACAATTGAGACCCATGTTGCTGACTGCTACACATGTATTCTTCACCCAGCATCTCATACTCACCGTCAGATGAGCGACGAGCAGCTTGCTGAGGCTGGAGTATCACCTGATCTTATCAGATTCAGTGTAGGTCTCGAGGACGCAAATGACCTTATCGCTGATATCGCTCAGGCTATCGAGGCATCAAAGTAGTTCAGTCTACTCTTTATAATACTTAAGATATCCCATCGCTTGGAAAAGCTTTGGGATATTTTTGTTTATCTTTGCCATGCTATGGCAGACAATTATCTAGAAAAGAGATATGAGGAACTATATGGTGCAGGTTCCCAGAAAAAGATAGTAAAGCGCACCAATCCTTCACTTGATTCTCTTCTAGTGAAGAATAGAAGTTATCGTGGCTACCTGAAAGAGCATGTTGTAAGAAGAGATGA
>JAKSJT010000231.1 GCA_024402125.1 Bacteroidales bacterium | reverse complement strand
TCGAGTTCGCGTTTAAGGTGGTGGATCAGGACGGGAATGATCTTCTGGATCCAAACAACCCAGATAATCTAGTGGAGGGAACGACTCTTTCATTTAGAGGCGTGACATACAATGTCGGTAATCTTTATCACGAAGGTGAAGAGATTAAAGTGATGGAAGAAGAAGTTCAGACAAAAGCTTATTGTGCGGAGATGAGAGGTTTCCGTCTAGTCTCGGCAAAGATGCCATGGAATGAGTTAAGCGATAAAGGTTATACTCTTGTTTTCGGAGAAATAGACGGAGCGGAAGATATGGATGAAGATATCCTTATCAGCTGGGCGAATGGAGAACAGAGCACGATACACTATCACTGCTCCGATCACCGTGAAGGTCGAAACCCTAGATGTAACAGGTACTATACACTAAACGGAGGACATAAAGTTAAATCTAGTTTCTTTACCTTTGTATTTGATATATAATACTGGTAAACATATTATCATTGGAACTTTCGGAACAGCAAATAGTAGAACTTTGTCTTAGCGGGAATCAGACGGGACAGAAGGAACTCTACACAAGGTATGCAGAGAGGCTATATGCGCTTCTTTGCAGGTACTGCTCTTCTACCGATGATGCTAGGGACATGATGCATGACTGCCTTATCAAGGCTCTGGGCAAGATGGACTCGTTTACCTATAGAGGAAAAGGATCACTTTATGCCTGGCTGTCAAGGATGGCAGTTAACATGGCCCACGACAAGGTCAGGCGGAATAAGCTCAAGCTATTGTCTCTTGATCTGATGCCGGTAAAGGGTAATATACCGGAACCGGATCCCGGGGAAGTGATAAAGATACCGAAACAAGCCCTGATGGATATGATATCCCGGCTCCCGGAAATGCGAAGGATTGTATTTAACATGTACTGCATTGATGAGTACTCGCATAAGGACATCGCAGAGATATTGGGAATAACGGAGAAGGGCTCGGCTGGAACACTGGCGAAGGCGAGGGCACAGTTAAAGGCGATGGTGGTTGAATATATTAAGAAGAACGAATTATAATAATGGAAAAGTGGGAAGAAATAATTAAAAAGAATCTGGCTGACTCCAAGGCGAGTCTCCCGGAGGATGACTTTGCGCTTTTCCAGGAAAAGCTGAATAAGTCAAAGGCTGGTGCTCAGTCCAAAAAGGCGGCAGTGGTAGTACCATTTGCAAAAATTGCCAAGATCGCTGCTCCGGCTCTAGCCGCATGTGCTGCAGTTGCTCTAGCTATACTTCATCCGTTTGGCGTAGAGAAAGGGCTTGAAGAAGGTATGATTCAGACTGTTCAGAGAGAAGACGTCCTTGCGGATATGCAGGAAGGTAACATTTCAACTGATGAAGTTGGTCTTGAGGATATTACCTCTTCCGAATCTTCAGCAGATTCAAATTCATCATTATCTCAGTCGTCTATTCCAGCAAAGGCTAAAAGAAACCCTCAAAGGGTGGCTGATGCAAAGCCTTTTGATGAAATGGACAGTAAAGTGGATGCTGAATCGGCTAATAATCATGATACTGAGGCTTTGGAGCCTGAAGAAAAGAAGACAGATGCTTCAGGTGTTGTGAATCCGGAATCTTCAAAGCAGCAGACCATAAATGGAATCATGAGAGAGACTTCCCCAAGTCATGGACTTGGTGGTTATGATCCTATCATCAGGGACAGAAAGGGCGGAAAGGTTGCATTGACAGTTGCTGGTGTTTCAGGAGGAACTGCACTTGGAGTTCTCGCTTCTGCAGTTATCGCAGCTGGTGGACCTTTCCCTAAGAGTAATGATGCATTCGAGCCTGCTTTTGACTATGGGTATTCATACTTCAATCCAGTGAATATGGAGAACTTCAATGATGTCGCTGGTGTGTACAGACATATTATTCCGCTTAAGGCTGGCCTGACTGCCAGAATCCCTGTTGCGGGGCCACTCTATCTGATGTCCGGAGTGGAGTACTCTGTATACAGCTCGACAATCGAGTATCCGACTCATACCACATCCAAGCAGGTTGCTCATTACTTGGGTATACCTGTTAGACTTGACTGGGCGTTTGCTTCAGCCGGGAAGTTCGATTTTTATCTTGGCGCCGGCGGCGAACTGGATTTCTGCATCGCGGCAAGGAAGGGAGAAGTGAAGGTCGGGAAGGATAAACCTGTATTCTGTGCTGTGGGTGCTACGGGAGTTCAATACAACTTCAGTAAGATTCTGGGAGTGTACATTGAACCGCAAATATGCTGGTGTCCAGGATCAGGGGAGAATAATCTGTCAACTTACAGAAGCAAGCATCCTGTGTACCTGAGCGGCGCTGCCGGAATTAGATTCAATCTTTAGTCATATTGGAGGAAGGCAATCTATTTTTCTAGATATGTTCTTCCTCCCATTTTTTTAGGAAGTCAAGCTGTTTGTCAGTATGGAACCAATGTTCTCCGTCTTCCATTACAGTGATTGAACCGTCATGACTGGAGAGGAAATACTCATAGACCCTTTCGTCAACTATGAGGTCAACCTTAGGCATAAGGAAGTGTGTGACGGCTTTCAATGAGTAAATGGGATTCTCGGAAACGAACTTATAGTAGTCTCCGTTTCTAACATTGTGCCCCTTTACATCTTTAACTTCGATGTATGTTTTCATATCTAGGATAGGGGACACGAACAGGGCATTGTCAATCTTTTCTCTCTGAAAGGCCATAAGGCTATAGTAGCTTCCAATGCTGTTTGCTCTGAGATTAATGGATGAGTAGTTCTCCTTCAGGTATTGTTTGACATCCTCAATCAGTTCCAGAACGTGCCAAGGTTTTCCCATAACGGGAAGATCAATTCCAATTACCTGATATCCTTTAGGCACTGCTATCTCAGCGAATGGAACTGCTTCCTGTTTCGATCCGCTGTTTCCGTGGATAAACAGATACACTTTGTCTGAACTCTCTCCCAGGATAAGGGCACTGACTTGGCCTATAGTTGTTTCTATCTTTTTCATAAATGGCTTTTTCTGGGACAAATATACTAATACTAACAGAAAGAAGGTGCCTTTAACAGACACCTTCAGACTAGATGATATGTAAGGGATATTGACTTACTTCTTTGCTGGAGCTCTTCTAGCCCACATGTTGTATGGGTCAGAAACCTCAAGGATCTTCTTATCAGGAGCATTTCTCATCTCTGTAGTCTTAGAGAAGATCATTGTAGGACAGTCCTCAGCGTTGTATACTGGCCATGCTGGAATCTCAGCACAGTTAGGGTCGCCTGTTCTCATGAATGAAAGAAGAGCAGCGGACATCTTGTCAGATACATCTCTAGGCTCCTTGCCACCACCTGTATGGGTAACCATACGGTCTGTGTTTTTGAACCAGTAGCAGATATCAGCGCAGTGGAATGCTCTGATTCTACCGTCAAACAAAGGAGCGTTGTAGTCGAACCATGAAAGGTATACAGGAGCAGCCTGTACGCTCTTTGCATCAGCTGTTGCAATAACGTTTCTTCTGTTGGATACGAGGATGTTGATAAGCTCAATAGGCTTCTTTGTTGGGAATGCCTCTCTGAGTGCTGCCATAAGCTCTTCTGGCTTACTCTGTCCGTAGTTCTCTCCAAGCATCTTTGTTGCTGCAGCGAAGTCGATGTCCTCAAGTTCAGGCATGCTGTTGCTGACAGACATTTCAGAAGAAGTTGTACAAAGAATCATTGGAACCTTTGCTGATGCTGCTGTAGGGTCAGAGTAGAATGTACCAGTTGGGATGTCTACACCATCAGCATGTGGTGCAAATGATCCGCCTGTCTTGGTTGCTGCACTGACTTTGTGAGCAAGCTCATAGTACTCTTCCCAAGGCATCTCCTGGAGCTTCTTAAGAGAAGAACCAGCTGCCTTCCAGATCTCAAGGCCGAGAGCTGCAGATGCCTTTGCATCTTGTGCTGTTGTTGAGTTTCCTGAGAGAGCGACAGCCTTGTGAACAAGACCTGCTGATGCAGGCATAGCAAGAGTGTTGCAAACCTTTGAACCGCCACCTGACTGACCCATGATAGTAACGTTACCTGGATCACCGCCGAAAGCGGCAATGTTGTTGTGAACCCACTGAAGGGCTGCGATAAGGTCAAGCATACCGACGTTTCCGGACTGCTGGAGCTCAGGGATACCTGTTGCTGAGAAGTCAGAGAATCCGAATGCATTGAGTCTATGGCTTACAGAAACGAATACGACATTACCTTCCTTAGCCATGTTCTCTCCATGGTATCCATCCTGCTCGATGCTGTTTCCAGATGAGAATCCACCACCATGCATCCAAACAAGGACTGGTCTCTTGGCGTTGTCTGTGCCTGGAGTCCAGACATTGAGGTTGAGGCAATCCTCACCTACATCGAAGTAGTTCCAGTGGTCAGTGAATGCACTCTTGTCATTCTGCCACTTGTGAGCCATGTTCTGAGGAGCGTCCTCACCATAGAAGAGAGTCTGCTTTACTCCGTCCCACTTTTCAGGAGCCTTAGGAGGCATGAATCTGTTTGCACCGGAAGTTGGTGCTCCGTAAGGAATACCGAGGTAGGTATACACACCGTGAAGGATGTATCCCTGAACCTTACCGAACTCGGTCTGTGCGATAGCGATGTTGTCGCCAACAAGGAGCTGCTGCTCGTCCCGAGCCGCACTGCTCCGTGTTGAGGCAGGACCAGAACATGCTGATACTGCTACAGCTGCAGCTAGAGCTGCGAATGAAAGTTGTCTTAGCCTCATAGAATTAATACAAAATTGGTTATACTATTTGAACAGTTCTGAAGCGAAATGACGGAGATAGATTCGCCAGTTTCTCCAGATGTGTCCACCAGGTGTCTCGAGGTATTCGTACTTAAGACCCTTCTCGTCGAAGAAGTCTCTGTTACCCTTGTTAAGGTCATAGAGGAAGTCTGTATTACCGATACCGATGAAGTAGAGCTTTGGCTTTGCTGCAATAAGTGCATCTACTCTCTTGTTGAATGCTACATCACTTCTAAGCTGGTCTGGATGTGGTTCACGGTCCATTGTGTGCTCCTTTGTTGCTGCAGCTGAGAATAGTCCGATATAACCGAACTTATCAGGATACATAAGAGTTGTTCTGAATGTATGTCCACCACCCATAGAGAGACCGCAGATAGCTCTTGAAGCGGCGCCCTTAAGGGTTCTGTAGTTTGCCTCAATGTAGTTGATGATATCAGGGAAGCTTTCTTCCATTGATGCAGCTTCTCTAGGAAGAGCTGCCTCGCCCTTTCTGTAGTCATTCATGCCTGGAGCAACTTCAGAGTATGCTCTCTGGTTTGTGTTACCGTTAGGCATAACAACGATCATAGGCTTTGCAAGACCTTCAGCGATAAG
>JAKSJT010000230.1 GCA_024402125.1 Bacteroidales bacterium | reverse complement strand
CCAAGTCTCCATACAAGGTCATTGCAAGGGTTCTTGGGATAGGGGTAGCTGTCATGACCAGCACATGAGGAGGAACTCCACAGGATGTCTTTGACCAAAGTTTCGCCCTCTGCTCAACTCCAAATCTATGCTGCTCGTCGATGATCGAAAGGCCGAGATTTTTAAAGAGGACATCATCCTCAATAAGAGCATGTGTTCCTATAATGATATTGATTGAGCCATCTTCAAGCCCCGCATGAATCTTTCTTCTTTCAGCTGTTCCTGTCGCACCGGTTAGGATAGCACATTGCACACTCGTTGAAGAAAGGTACTTGCATACATTGGCATAATGCTGACGTGCAAGAACCTCAGTTGGTGCCATAATACATGCCTGATAGCCGTTTCCAACAGCAATGAGGGACGACAAAACAGCAACCATAGTCTTACCGGAGCCTACATCACCCTGCAGAAGGCGGTTCATCTGATGACCGCTCATAAGGTCTGCCCTAATCTCCTTGATAACTCTTTTCTGAGCACCAGTAAGATCAAACGGAAGACTCTTATAGCAGAGGTTGAACGCCTCCCCTACCTTTGGCATCTTGATACCGGTAGAGGATCTAGAAGAAATGTATTTCTGTTTAAGAAGTGATAACTGAAGAAGGAACAACTCCTCGAACTTTAGTCTATATGTAGCTTTCGCCAGAGCTGCATCATTCTCAGGGAAATGGATATTTCTTAGAGCATATCGCAATGGGACAAGTCCCTTTTCCTGAAGGATATAGTCAGGAAGCGGATCCTCAATACCAGATAAAGCGGAAGACAATGCAGCTGACATCATCTTGTTCATCACTTTGCCCGTAATACCTCCATTCTTAAGTTTCTCCGTACTGGTGTAGACTCCAGTCAATGTTCCTGACCCCATAGACTGGGAAGACTGCCCTGCCTGAGGGACATCCACTTCCGGATGTACGATATTGTATCTGCCATTATAGGCGGCAGGTTTTCCGAAGAAGATGAATATGGCTCCTGGTGCCATCTTTGTAAACATCCACTTGATTCCCTTGAACCAGACCATCTCCATCTCTCCTGTTGAGTCAGCTACAATAACGCTCATTCTTTTGACAAGATTGAACTTTATTGAAGACTCGGAAGCTGAGATAGAGTTTGGATCAGGACGCTCATATATGATCTGATTGGCAAGACCGTAAAGACGAATCTTCACGACACGTGCCATTATCTGGATGTTCTGAGATGTAGAGGATATATCTGATATATTGACTAAAGAAGTTCTGTCAATATATCTAAATGGATAGAAACGAATGAGTTCACCGAACGTATTGATGTTCAGTTCATGTTTGATAAGTGCCGCCCTCTTCGGTCCGACACCCGGAAGAAACTGGATATCAGAATCTAATTCAGAACTCATATAAAAAGATTTCGAGTAAATTAATCCAGGCTATTGAAGATAAAAGGAAGAATGTCATCGACCCTGTCAAACTTCCATATCATCTTTGCCCCTACAAGGATTATGGACATGTCCCTTCCACCCTTGTGCTGGTACTGAGCCATCACCTGACGGCATGCTCCACAAGGAGTACCTGGTTCATCCGTGATAGTACCATCTGGACCCGCAACACATGCAAGAGAGACCATCGCCTTGTCAGGATACATGGCTCCTGCTGCAAACATTGCTGTCCTTTCAGCACATATTCCAGAAGGGTAAGCTGCGTTCTCCTGATTAGAACCCTTAACGATAGTGCCATCTTCAAGTCGTACTGCTGCACCCACATTAAAATGTGAATATGGAGCATATGAACTCTTTGAAGCTTCAATGGCAGCTGCCACAAGTTCCTGGTCTACAGCATCCATCTCTTCAGCTGAGCTGTATTCCTTGAATGCTATTTTAATTTCTTTGTTGGTCATAGTTTTTTGCCTTTTTCGGACAAGTTCAAATATAGCAAAAATAAAGGAGAATTAGTAATTTCACGATATTGTAGTACCTTTGTAGCTCTAAACGATTGAATAATGAAAGTTTGTATCGGTCTATCAGGAGGTGTTGACTCCAGCGTTGCGGCTCTACTGCTAAAGCAGCAGGGCTATGATGTGTTTGCCATGTTCATGCAGAACTGGCATGACACAGAGGGTACCCTTCACGGAGACTGTGAATGGGAGGAGGACAGATTCGTAGCAGAGATGGTTGCCAGAAAAATCGGCATCCCCTTCTACTTCGTCGACCTCAGTAAGGAATACCGCAAAAGAGTCGTTGACTACATGTTCGACGAATACTCAAAGGGTAGGACTCCAAACCCTGATGTTCTCTGTAACAGGGAAATCAAGTTCGACGCTTTCATGAAGTCCGCCCTTGCTCTTGGTGCTGACATGGTAGCAACCGGTCATTACTGCCGAAAGGACACAATCGAAGAGAACGGAAAGACTGTTCACAGAATCTTTGCCGGAACTGACCCTAACAAGGACCAGAGCTATTTCCTTTGCCAGCTGTCTCAGGAGCAGCTCTCCAAGGCTCTCTTCCCTATCGGAGACATTGACAAGCCTCAGGTCAGAGTTCTCGCAAAAGAAGCCGATCTTCCTTCAGCTGAGAAAAAGGACTCCCAGGGAATCTGCTTTGTCGGAAAAGTTGACCTCCCCGTATTCCTTCAGCAGAAGCTGAAGAGCGTCAAGGGAGAAGTAATTGAGGTATTCGATCCATTCTACGAGAAAAACGAGCATTACATATTCCTTAGAGACACGCTGTCTTCTCTTCTTAAGGATTCAGGTAAAGAGGCAAATATGATAACCTCCTATATATCTGAGGACAAGGCCACAGTCAGAAGCATAAAGGGAGATGCTTCTCATGAGGGCGGCTGTTTTGGCGAATGTCCGTTTGATACAGAAAAGATCAAATCTCTAGGTGATGAGGATTTCAGAAAGCTTGCTACCCCTATGAGCTATGAGGATATCAAGTTCGAAACTGAAGTCTACAGAAGCGGCAAGAAGCACATCAAAAAGACTCGATATAAGGAGAACCCGTTCGGAAAGATTGTAGGAGAACATGACGGAGCTCAGTTCTACACTATCGGACAGAGAAAGGGCCTCAATATCGGAGGACATAAGGATTCGATATTTGTCATCGCAACTGATATTGAAAAGAATATCATCTATGTTGGTGAAGGACATACCCACAAGGGACTCTCAAGAAGCTGTACAATGGTAGCTAATGAAGACGTCCACTGGATTAGAGAAGATATCCCGATGACTATCGGTGAGACAAGACGCTATAGAGTCAGAATCCGCTACCGCCAACCTCTTCAGGATGCAACCCTTATACAGAGAGAGAACGGATTGTTCATCCTATTTGATGAGCCTCAAAGAGGTATTACACCAGGACAGTTCGCTGTCTGGTACAACGATGACGAGATGGTTGGATCAGGCGTTATCTCAATCTAACTTGCATATATACATCAAAAGGTTGGTCAAGGCCAACCTTTTGTGTTATAATCACTATTTGTACAAGTCGTTCGTTCTTCTAATGACGTCTGCGACCTCCTGCCTTACAGACTGCGGGGAAAGGACTTCAACCCTTGGTCCTCTCTTGCAGATCTCCATAATGAGGTTCTCATTCGGAACCACCCTGATAACATAAATGCTGTACCCGTCAGCATCTTTAGTTTTTAGTCTCTGCGAAGGATGAATAGGCAGATCCTCCAGGTACCTGGCTTCCCTGGCATCAACCTTCAGTTCAATTACAAGAGCTTCCTTCCCTTCTGTAAGATAAATGCCGAAAGACTCTTCAAACAGGTTATCCACATCAAATGTCTTAGGCATCTTGAATACTTCTCCCGTATCCGAAACAGACTTGATTCTGTCAAGTCCGTAAACTCTAAGAGCTGACCTTTCCTGACAGTATCCGACAAGATACCATCTCTTTGCATCTTCCTTGACGGCATATGGCATCACATGATATATATCAGAAGAAGTGCTCTGATACTTCCCATACTCGATTTCCAGGATCTTGTTCTCCTGCATATACGAAAGGATGTCAGTCAGCCATTTGTGACCTGATGGAATATCCTCAACACTTACCCTTCCCGATAGTCTCTCCTTTGATAAGGACAGGATGTTCTTCGCCGTAAATGTATCTATCAGCCAGTCCACAGTTGCATCCCTGTCAAGGGCATCCTCACCATAGTTGACCGTATACCTGTTAGTTGATGGATTACAGGAAATAGGAATTCCGAAAATCTCCTCAATCTTATTCCTGTGATTGTTAAAAGTCCTTCTGGAATATGGTTCTCCGAAACGCTGCTCCCACTTTCTAGAAATCTCAGAAAGAGTAAGTCCATGACTTCCAGATGATATTAGAATCTGGAGAATCCATAGATATCTGTTAATTAAATCCGATGCCATAGCTTTATTCTTCTTCCTTTGTGTTGTCCTTAGCCCTAGGATGAGCCTTGGCGTACACTGATTTCATTTTTTCGATTGAGTTATGCGTATAGACCTGGGTTGCCGCAAGTGATGAGTGTCCCAGCAGTTCCTTTATCGAGTTAAGGTCCGTTCCATTATTGAGAAGCCCAGTTGCAAGAGTGTGCCTAAGAACATGTGGGGATTTCTTTCCGGTAATACCAGGAACAGATGACAGAGCCTCCTTAATTGCCTTATCGATATACACTGGATACAAAGGTCCCCTATTAGGAGTTACAAAGAGCGGGTCATCCCCATCTGGCGTTTCTCCCCAAATGATCTCAACTGCTTTAAGGTATGCCTTTATCTCAGAAAGGAGATCATCAATTAGAGGGATATCTCGCATCTTGTCTCCTTTTCCTCTAACGGAGAGCATCTTTCTTCGCGGATCAAGATTCTTCACCTGAACACTTATTATCTCTTAGCGTCTCATACCGGTTGATGCTAAGGTCGAGATGATCACCCTTGACAATCTCTTTCTATAGAGTTCTTCGGTTGTCTTGTCCATCTTTCCTTCTGAAACGGGTACCAGAAGTGAAAGGTTTTCTACGGAGGCATCTGACAAAGTCGAATCAAAGTATATCTTCATGGATTCATCCCTATAGAAAACAGGAAGTCTTTTCTCCACTTTAGGGCGGGATACAACCGAGACAGGATTGCTGGAGATTGCGCCCTCTTTGATCAGGAATTTGGCGTAGCCGCTGAGGACCGAAAGATGAAGATTCACAGTCCTCGGGTCCATCTTCCTGTCTCCTAAAAGATAGACCTCATACCCTCTTATCATGTTGGGTTTCATGGCCTCGGAGGGTTCACACTGGGCGAATTCAGCGAAACAGGAAATCACATCAGAGTATATCTGCCTTGTTCGGGGACTGTAGCGCCGAACGGAAGTGACATATTGAAGATATTTCTCTGCGGAATTCTCCAT
>JAKSJT010000023.1 GCA_024402125.1 Bacteroidales bacterium | reverse complement strand
AGTTCAATATTAAGTAGTTTCATTCTTTTGACAACAGCAGGAAGTTCATTCTCAAGGAAGTCCTTCCTATGCTGCTCCAGGATAATATTTGAAGCATCTGGAGACACAAAGTATCCGATACCTCTCTTGTTATATATAATTCCGTCCGAAGTGAGCTTCTCGTATGTTCTCATAACCGTGTTAGGGTTGACTCCCACAGAGGCCCCGTACTCCCTGACAGACATCACACGGTCATCCGCCTTGAGCTCTTCCGAGAGGATGGACTCGCAGATTACATCATAGATCTGCAGGTATATCGGTTTTGTTGAATTGAATTCCATTCCCATAATAATACTAGTGCTTGATGGTCTTTAGTCTGAAGTATACTGCAACCGCAAGAGCGATGCATGGAACTGCAGTAATTGCAAAGATAACTGCATTAATGAGAATTTCACCTGTTCTAGGATTATCCATCCAACCGTCAAGGAAGTCAAATGTTCCATCTGATATAATACCGAATACTAAAGACATAACTGTTGAGAATATCATAAGAAACGCGAAAGAGCAAAGGATGGTCTTTGCAATCTTGCTCTTCTTAAAGCAGATGCCACCTAGCATGAATGCAAGAAGTGGTGTCCACGATGAAGGCTGAACCATTGCATATACTGATGCCCTGGAAATCTTCAAAGGACTAAGATTAGTAGCAGAAATAATGTTTGTCGCTTCCCCAAATGAAGAGAAGAGATAGGCCACAATAGATCCGCTGCCATCGGAGAAGATCACTGAATAGATCCAGTCCAGAGCTAGTGTCAGGACAAGATACACAACCGGCGCTACAACAAGGACATTAAGAAGCATTGTGACATACTTTTCAGTGACCGACGCTGGAATCATAAGCCATGACGAACCGGCATTCTTCTCTGTCAGGAAACCATAGCAGTTAGCTGAGTAGAAGATAAAGAATATCACAGAGACTATCAAGAAGAATGGCAGACGAGTAATTACTCCTACATTAGTCCATCCATTCCCTAGGATCAAGGACATGAATCCATAGACAATAAATGCGCAGACTGGTGAAACGACAAAGCTGACAAGCTTTATGAAGTTACTTCTTACGGTTCTTGTCATGTCGAACTTGAAGAATCTCCAAAAACGACTGAAATCAAATATCTGGTTCATAGTTTTTCCTCCCTATTTCTTTAAAATTCCCTTGATGAGGTCCTTGTGCTTATGCACAGCGTTGAAAAGAGCCTCAATGTTAACCTTGCTGTCCATTCCGTTAGGGTTGAGTGTCACCTGGATGAACCCTCCTGGAATTTGTTCAGAATAAAGTGCTTCTGGATCAAGGATATTACCGTAGTCGAAATAAAGCTTCGATGCGATCTCCTCAATCGATGCATTGACTAGGACATCCTGCTTGTCAAGGATGATGATCGGATCAATGATATTCTCCAGGTCAAGGACCTGATGAGTGGAGATCACAAC
The DNA here is from genome assembly GCA_024402125.1 of Bacteroidales bacterium. GTDB lineage: Bacteria > Bacteroidota > Bacteroidia > Bacteroidales > UBA932 > Cryptobacteroides. The sequence continues at coordinate 15,936 of JAKSJT010000023.1, read as the reverse complement.
AACTGAGTCATCGGAAGTATACTTCAGGATTGCACTTCTGAACTCAGCCTTGCTTGGAATATCCAGAGCATTGGTAGGCTCATCCATGAAGAGATATTTGACATTGAGAGCGAGAGCAAATGAGATGTATGTCTTTTTTAGCTGTCCTGCTGACATCTTGTTCATCTCTTTGGAAGGGTCAACTTCCATCTCTCCCATAATTGCAGTGAACTTTGAAAGGTCAAATGAAGGCCACATTGAACCGTACTCCTTTGCCCATACGGAAGCCTTTGCGTTAATTGGCATCACCTCATCAGGAAGATAGTAAACTGACTCATAGAATGCAGGTTCTCTTTTGAACGGATCACGTCCGTCAATCTCGATACTTCCCTGCTGTGGCTTTTTAAGACCTGAAAGAAGAGTAAGAAGTGTTGTTTTTCCTACTCCGTTTTCTCCTAGTAATCCATAGATTTTTCCATCCTCGAGTGTCATTGTAATGTTCTTCAGAACGGTAGTGTTTCCGTAGCTGAATCCGAGTTCGTTAATTTTTATCATATATTAAGTTTTTGAGTGTATTAGTTTATTAGTACACTGTAAATGTATATCATTTTTTTGAATCCCCAAACATTTTTCAAAAAAATAGCACCTCACTAATTGTGAAGTGCCATTTATATATAAAGAATAACAAGTCGGATTATGACTGATGAGCTGTTCTAAGAAGGTCGAGAACAACCTTAACAGGGTTGAATGTATCAAGAGGAACTTCAACGAACTTGGTGTTCCAGTCTGACATAGAACCGTTCCAAAGACCAGGAAGCTCAAGAGCCTTAAGCTCTCTTCCCTGGAATGACTTAGAGCTCATGAAGCCAGCATCTGGGTCAACAAACTGGAGAAGATCGAACTTCTCACCCTTGTAGTTCTTAAGGCAGCACACAAGATCAACTGGGTTGAAGTGAGTTGCGCTCTTAAGAGCAGCAACAGCTGTCTCGTCATCCTTGTTGATCTGAACGCTCTCGAGAACCTGAAGAGATGTAGAACCATCCTTACCTGCAATTACGAATGGACCACCACCTGGCTCACCCTCGTTCTTAACCATACCGCAGACACGGATAGGACGGTTAAGCTTAGATGCAAGGAGCTTCTTTCTGCAGTTAGGGCATGCTGTCTCAGGAACCTTGATGCAGAGTTCCTTGTCAAGGAATGACTCAATCTCATCGCAGAGAGCCTTGCATGAATCAGACATAGCGTCCTGCTCAGCGTCAAGCTTCTCAAGGTATGCGAAGATCTGGTCACGAAGACGAAGAGCCTCACCAAGGAGTACCTTCTTATATTTAGCTGTTGTAGCAAGGAGCTTCTCGTTAGATACGTTATCAATGTTCTTAATAGAAACGACCTCAGACTCTACCTTATTAAGATTATAGATAAGTGCACCGTGTCCAGCAGGACGGAAAAGAAGTGAACCGTCATCTGTTCTGAAAGGCTCGTCATTCATATCTACAGCAACTGTATCTGTAGCCTTGTCCTGGAATGTGAACTCAATATTGTACTTGATACCGTACTTCTGCTCATAAGCGGCCTTTACCTCAGCGAGTGCAGCCTCGAAAAGTGGCTTGTGCTCAGGAGAGATAGTAACTACAAGATTAGCTGTACCGTCCTCGTTTCTCATATAGTTCTGAGCCTCTACAAGATGCTCAGCGAATGCTGTACGGCACTCTCCGTCAGCATATCTGTGGAACTTGATAACGCCCTTTGGCTTAGAACCGTAGCCAAGACCCTCAGCTCCGAGAACCTTAGAAGCCACATCCTTTCTGAATGCCTGTGAATCCTCTGGCTTTCCGAACATCTCTTCTGTGTAGAAAGCGAAAGACTCGATATTAGCAGCGAGCTTGCCTACTGCTGATGTAGCAGCGACATCGTTTCCAGCCTCGAGTTCAGCAAGACCGGAGAAGATATCCTTGAACATTCTGGAAGCAGCACCTGAAGCAGGAACGAACTTGCTCTTTCCAGCAATCTTTGCTGACTCATAATATTTAACAGCAGCATCAGCCTGAGCCTCATCAAGGACTGAAATACCTCTTTCAGGAGTTGCAGGAGCAACAATATTCATCCAAGGGAAACCCTTTTTGAAGCGTTCAACCTGTGATTCAACAGTCTCTACAGAAGATCCTCTTCCTGTAATCTGCTCGATGTCTTTTTGTGAAAAAGTCGCCATGGTTACTTAGTAATTGATAAGTTGTTGTATTGTGTTTTAGTTTATAATTAACGTGATTAAAAGTAGAACTCTCGCCTGTATTTATACTCGGAACGATAGGCCTCAAAATTGTCTGGAATCATCCTAAGCATAAAGTCATCAGTAAAGATAGGATAATTATACTGAATTAACGAAGCAATTTCTCCTTGATTTTTACCAATAAGGTCAAGTTTGATAGGATTGAGCTCCGGATCCTCGTTTTCGTGATAGAAATCCTTCAATTCGTCTATCCCTAAAAAGTTAGCTACCGCTCTTACAGCAAGTGAAGTTCCAATGAGTTTTCCCTGCACCGTATAACCTGCAATATGAGGTGTAGCTATGTCAACCTTATCCATAAGATCCTTGTCAATGTCAGGCTCATTGTTCCATGTATCGATGATGACAGGACCAAGTCTTGGGCAAGCTTCCTTAAGGGCGTTCTCATCAACTATTCCTCCGCGGGAAGCATTGATAAAGAATGCACCTCCCTTCATAAGATTGAAGAACTCCTCGTCAGCCATGAGCCTTGTCTTGTCATTGAGAGGGACATGTAATGATACTATATCTGAATTACGGAGCAGTTCATCCAATTCGCAGAACCCTTCCTGACCTTCATCCTCAGCTCTAGGAGTATCGCAGACAAGAACCTTGAATCCAAGCTTCTGGGCCATCTTCTGGACAAGGGATCCGACATGACCGGCTCCGATAATTCCGAAGACCTTATCATTGAGATGGATTGATTTTCTGGCAGCTGTAGCATATAGGGCTGAGAACACGTAGTTCATCACTCCTCCGGCATGACATCCGGATGCGTTGGCAACCTGTATTCCGTGAGCCTTGCACCAATCTAATTCAATATGATCGGTTCCGACTGTAGCCGTTGCAATCATCTTGACAGAAGATCCATCCAGAAGAGAAGAGCCACACTTTGTCCTTGTCCTGACCACAAGAATATCTGCATCCCTTACAGTATCCTTGGTAAACTCCCTGGCATCCAGATAAGTCACATCTGCGTATGGCTCCAGAACGCCTTCTATATATGGAATAGTATTGTCAACCAGTATCTTTGGAGGAATCATTTCAGTACAATTTTAGTAACGTATCCGACTCTTGGGTCATCCTTTGTGAACAGATTATCCTCTTTGAGGATACGGTTCATCTCTGCGATGATATCAGCCTGCTGGAAGTACAGCTGGTTTCTGATCATCGAAGAAGAGATAGTCACAAAGAGGGTTCCGTCCCTATAGAACTTATTCAGTGTATAGTGAGCGGCATGGGAAGCCTTGTCCCAAGCTTCAAAAACCCTCTGGGTATTGAGACCTGCGGAGATCTTCATCGAATCGATGAACATCTTCACTACCTCATCCATATCAAGAGCCTTTTTCCTTCTAAGTTTATCGTCCGATGCCATCCTACAACCTCTTAAATGAACCACCCACAGTTTCAAAGAATGCACTATCCTTTGTAATGGCATCGACGATTCCAGCCATTCTGACCTTGTTGCTGTCTGTTATGAAAATCTGTCCGAATTCATCACCGGCAACCATTGAAAGAAGATTGGAAATCCTGTTCATGTCAAGTTTATCAAAGACATCATCCAGAAGAAGAATTGGAGCATAACCGTAACTCTTCTTCATAATGTCATATTGAGCGAACTTGAGGGACACAAGGAAAGACTTCTGCTGACCTTGCGATCCGCATCTTCTAATAGGATGTCCGTTCATAGTGAAAACGAAATCATCCCTGTGAATTCCGGCAGAAGTATATCTTAGAATCTTGTCCTTCTGAAGATGTGCCGCAAGGACTTCCTCCATAGTGGCATTGTTAAGATCCGACTTATATTCAATAGAAACTTCCTCACTTCCACCAGAAAGAGTCTTATAATACTCAGATACAACAGGCTGAAGTTCCTTTGCAAACCTTTCTCTGGCTCTATAGATGACATCAGCCGACTGCCCCATTCTCATGTCTATGATTGACAACAGATCAGGGTCCAGACGTTCATCCTTAAGCATCTTGTTACGCTGAGCCAGAAGCCTGTTATACTGCTGGGCAGCTGTCAGGTAACTGATGTCCATCTGTGAAAGGACAGCATTGGCGAACCTTCTTCTCTCCTCTCCTGACTCGCTGACAAGAGACGTATCCGACGGAGACACCATAACAATTGGAAGCTGTCCGATATGCTCGGATACCTTCGGGTACTGCTTGTCATCTTTCTTTATCTTCTTTTCTCCATTTGCATCGACCTTGATGCTGAATCGGGAAACAAGTCCTTGAGGCATCTTGTAAGTGCCTGCTATGGAGAATGAATCACAACCGTATCTGATATTATATTTCTCAGGTGTAGAGAAGGCACTTTTTGTCATCGAAAGATACCACACAGCCTCCATCAGGTTAGTCTTTCCTTCACCGTTATTACCTGATATACAGTTAATATTTGGAGAAAACTCCAATTCCTGAAGGGAGATGTTCCTGAAATCCTGAACCACTATTTTTTCGAGTATTGCCATATATCTGAACTATAGTTTACAAATATACCAAAAATGAGATTAAAATAATAATTGTATAGTTGTGCAATTTTTTATATTTTTGCAGTCTGTTTGGACAAAACTGAATTAAATAAACGAAAAATAAATATGGCAAAGATTGAAGCTAAGGATCAGGAGATGATCCAGCAGGAGAAACTTGAGCAGACTATTTCAAAAACTGAGAAGTTCTTCGAAGAAAACAAAAAGTACATTTACGGTGCAGTCATTGCTGCTATTGCTATTGCAGCTATCGTTCTCTGCTTCCAGAAGTTCTATGTTCAGCCTAAGAAGGCAGAAGCTCTCGGACAGCTTTTCCCAGCTGAGGCAAACTTCCGTGCACAGAACTACGAGCTCGCTCTTAAGGGTGACAGCAATGTTCTTGGTTTCGAGCAGATTCTTGACGAGTACGGCTCAAAGGCAGGTAGCGTTGTAAACTTCTACGCTGGCGTTTGCGAGCTTAACCTCGGAAACTTTAACGAGGCTATCTCTTACCTTAAGAAGTATAAGGGTACAGACAAGATTCTCGTAGCTCGTTCACTCGCTTGTATCGGTGACGCTTATGTAGGACTTGAGAACTACAAGGAGGCTCTTAACTTCTTCGAGAAGGCTGCACGTACTATCGACAACATCTATGTATCTACTTACCATCTTAAGGCAGGTGTAGTTTGCGAGCAGCTCGGTCAGAATGACAAGGCTCTCTCTTACTATAAGGAGATCAAGGACAAGTACGCTCAGACAGTTGAGGGTTACGACATCGACAAGTACATCACAAGAGTAGAGAACAAGTAATTTCTATAAATCATGGGAAGAGCATTTGAGTTCAGAAAAGAAAGAAAGATGAAGCGTTGGGGCCACATGGCTCGCGTTTTCACAAAGATCGGTAAGGAAATCACTATCGCTGTTAAGCAGGGTGGTCCAGATGTAACTGGCAACCCACGTCTCCGTGCCCTTATGGCTGAGGCTAGAGCAGAGAGCATGCCAAAGGAGAACATAGAAAGAGCTATCAAGAAGGCTACTGACAAGAACGCAGGTGACTTCAAGGAGCTTGTATACGAAGGATATGGTCCTTTCGGTATCGCTTACCTTGTAGAAGCTGCTACAGATAACAATACACGTACAGTTGCTAACGTTCGTTCATACTTCAACAAGTGTGGCGGTACACTCGGAACTAGTGGTTCTGTTAGCTTCATGTTCGATCACAAGTGTGTATTCCGTGTAAACCCTAAGGATGGCGTTGATATCGAGGAGCTCGAGCTTGAGCTTATCGACTACGGTGTTGATGAGGTATTCGAGCAGATCGAGGTAGACGAGAACGACGAGGAGAAGAAGCAGATCGTTATCTACGGTGGTTATGAGTCTTATGGTACTATCCAGAAGTACATCGAGGACAATGGCTTCGAGCTCATCTCCGGAGGTTTCGAGAGAATTCCAAACATCGACCTTAAGGAAGTTTCAGCTGAGCAGAGAGCAACTCTTGACAAGCTTACAAACCTTCTCGAGGATGATGAGGATGTAACTAATGTTTACACAACATTGGCTCCAGCAGAGGAATAATAAAATCCGAAATAAAAAATTTAAAAAAGTTGGTCTTATGGCCAACTTTTTTCGTTCAATAACTCATTATTTTTCGTATATTTGCGTGATTCGGGAATTATCGAAAAATTTAACACAAATAATATGAGTATCCAGCAGGAAAACATTCAGAAACTTGTTGAGCGTAGAGCAAATGCTCGTCTTGGCGGTGGTCAGGACAAGATTGACGCTCAGCACAAGAAAGGCAAGTACACAGCACGCGAACGCATCGCTATGCTCCTAGACGAAGGAAGCTTCGAGGAGTTTGACATGTTTGTTCAGCACCGTTGCACAAACTTCGGTATGGACAAGCAGCACATCGACGGTGATGGCGTAGTAACAGGATCAGGAACAATCGGAGGAAGACTAGTGTATGTATATGCACAGGATTTCACAGTAACTGGAGGTTCCCTCTCTAAGACAATGTCAGAGAAGATCTGCAAGGTTATGGATATGGCAACTCGTAACGGAGCTCCATGCATTGGCCTTAACGATTCAGGCGGAGCAAGAATCCAGGAAGGTATCGACGCTCTTGCAGGTTATGGTGAGATCTTCGAAAGAAACATCCTCGCTTCAGGTGTAGTACCACAGATTTCAGGTATCTTCGGACCTTGCGCTGGTGGTGCAGTATACTCCCCTGCTCTTACAGACTTCACACTCATGATTAAGAACACTTCTTAAATGTTCCTTACAGGTCCATCAGTTGTGAAGAGCGTAACAGGTGAAGAGGTATCACAGGAAGAGCTTGGTGGAGCTAGCGTTCACGCTTCTAAGAGCGGCGTTGCTCACTTTGCAGCTGAGAACGAAGAAGAAGGTATCCAGACAATCAAGGAACTTCTTTCATACATCCCTCAGAACAACCTCGAGGAGGCACCTAGAGTTGCAACTAACGACCCTATCAACAGAGTTGATGATGCTCTCAACGAGATTATCCCTGATAACCCTAACAAGGCTTACGATATGTACTATGTTATCAACAGCATCGTTGATGACGGTAAGTTCTTCGAGATTCATAAGGAATTCGCAAAGAACATCATCGTAGGTTTCGCTCACATGAACGGAAGATCAGTTGGTATCGTTGCTAACCAGCCTAAGGTTCTTGCTGGTGTTCTCGATGTTAACGCTTCTAGAAAGGCTTCAAGATTCGTTCGTTTCTGCGACGCATTCAATATTCCTATCGTAACACTCGTTGACGTACCAGGATTCCTCTGCGGAACACAGCAGGAGTACGGTGCAATCATCACAAACGGTGCAAAGCTTCTTTACGCTTACGGTGAGGCTACAGTTCCTAAGGTTACTGTTTCTCTCAGAAAGTCATACGGCGGAGCACACATCGTAATGAGCTGCAAGCAGCTTCGTGGTGACCTTAACTATGCATGGCCTACAGCTAGCATCGCAGTTATGGGTGCAGACGGTGCAGTTAACGTTCTTTACGCAAAGGATATCAAGGCTGCAGTTGATCCAGCTGAAAAGGCTAAGATCGCTGACGAAAAGAAGGCAGAGTACGATGAACTCTTCAGCAATCCTTACCAGGCAGCTCAGAAGGGTTATATCGATGACGTCATCGAGCCTAGAAACACACGTTTCCGCGTAATCAGAGCTCTCGAGCAGCTTAACGGCAAGCGTGAGCAGGTACCTGCTAAGAAGCACGACAACCTCCCTCTCTAATTAATTAAGAATGAATAGATTTATCAAAAAAGCACTGCTTGCTGCAGCATTCTTAATTTCTTGTACTCTCGTACAGGCTCAGAACATGTCAGATATGATCGTATCTGAGATTGTTGCTGAGAATGACTCTACAGGTCTCTGCGACGAGTACGGTCAGAGAGAAGGCTGGATCGAGCTGTTCAATACATCAAAAGGTACTGTAAATATTGCAGGTTGCTTTATCTCTGATGATAGAGCTAACCTCAAAAAGAGTATCCTTCCAAAGGGCGACCTCCGCACAAAGATCGGACCTCGCCAGAGCGCCATTCTTTTTGCTAGTGGCGACGCTGAAAGAGGAACCTTCCATCTCGGTTTCGAGCTTAAGAAAGGTTCTACTATCTACCTTACCAGTAATGACGGAAGAACAATTATTGACTCACTCGTAATTCCTGCAACAATCGCTGCAGGTCAGTCAATAGCTAAAGTTGCTACAGATATTAAGGAAATGAAGTTTGATGAGACAAAAATCCTCAAGCCATCTCCTTATGCACAGAACGGAAAGACAGGAACACTTACAAAGGCTCAGAAGATCGCTGAGTCTGACCCACATGGAGTAATCCTTTCAATAACCGCTGTATCTGTTGTATTCTCAGCACTTTTCATTCTCTTCTGCATCTACACTGTATCTGGAGCATTCTTCAGTGGCAAGATTAAGCTCAAGAGAGAGCCTAAGCCAAAGAAGAGCAAGGAAGCCGTTAAGGGCGAAGTTAGTCCTGAAGTTGCTGCTGCAATTGCAATGGCACTTGACAAGGAATACGGTAGCGAGGTTTACGCTGCTATCGGTCTAGCACTTCACGAGTACCTTAGCAACGCTATCCATGATCAGGAGAGCATGGTTATTACAATCAAGCCAACAGAGAATACAGGTTGGACAAACAAATCACTTAATTTCCGTAAGCGTCCATAATTAACAAGACGCTACAATTCATTCACTGATAAAAAATAAATAAGATATGAAAGAGTATAAATTCAAGATCAATGGCAACGACTATTGTGTTGCTATCAACTCTGTAGAGGGTAACATCGCTAATGTTAGCGTTAACGGCGCATCTTATAGCGTAGAAATGGAGAACGCTCCTGCAGTTCCTGCAGCAGCTCCAGTAGCAGCAGCTCCTGCTGCCGCTCCAGCACCAGTTGCAGCAGCTCCAGCAGCTGCACCAGCAGCAGGCGCAGGAAAGCCAGTTACCTCACCTCTTCCAGGTGTTATCATCGAGGTATCTGTTAAGGTTGGTGACGCTGTTAAGGCTGGCCAGAAGGTTGCAGTTCTCGAGGCCATGAAGATGGAGAACGAGATCGCTGCTGACCGTGACGGTACAGTAACAGCTATCAACGTTAGCAAGGGCGACTCTATCCTTGAGGGTGCTCCAGTAGTAACAATTGCATAAGACCCTGAGACTTACAGCACATGAGTCAGATCTTTGAAAGCCTAAGCACTTTCTGGAACTATACAGGTTTCGCAAACTGCGAATGGGCAAACATAATAATGATAGCAATCGGTATCCTTTTCATTACAATGGGTATTGTAAAGGAGTGGGAGCCGCTTTTGCTTGTGCCGATCGGATTCGGTATCATCATCGGTAACATTCCGATGTTCCCGGGTCTGAACGTCAGCATCTATGAGGATGGATCCGTTCTCAACACTCTCTATCAGGGTGTAAAGGTCGGTTGGTATCCACCTCTTATCTTCCTTGGCATTGGAGCCATGACGGACTTCTCAGCCCTTATCTCTCAGCCAAAGCTTGTGCTTATCGGTGCTGCTGCACAGATGGGTATCTTTGGAGCTTACCTTATCGCTCTTGCTCTTGGTTTCGCACCAAATGAGGCAGGTGCTATCGGTATCATCGGTGGAGCTGACGGTCCTACAGCTATCTTCCTTTCTGGTAAACTTGCACCAGACCTAATGGGTGCTATCGCAGTATCAGCATATTCATACATGGCTCTCGTACCAGTTATCCAGAGACCTATCATGCTTATGCTCACTAACAAGAAGGAAAGACTTATCCGTATGCCTAAGCCTCGTCAGGTAAGCCAGAAGGAGAAGATCATCTTCCCTATCGTTGGTTTCATCATGACAGCATTCATCGTACCTTCAGGTCTTCCACTCCTTGGTATGCTCTTCTTCGGTAACCTTCTTAAGGAAAGTGGTGTTACAAGAAGACTTGCTGAGACAGCTCGTGGACCACTTGTAGACGTTATCACAACTCTTATCGGTCTTACAGTAGGTGCATCTACACAGGCTGACAAGTTCCTTACAGGAAATTCAGTTAAGATCTTCGCACTTGGACTTCTCTCATTCGTAATTGCTACAACATGTGGTGTCCTCTTTGTTAAGATCTGGAACCTCTTCCTTAAGGAAGGTCACAAGATCAACCCACTTATCGGTAATGCCGGTGTATCTGCAGTTCCTGATAGTGCTCGTGTATCTGAGGTAGTAGGACGCGAATGCGACCCATCAAACCACCTCCTCATGAACGCTATGGCACCAAACGTTGCAGGTGTAATCGGTTCAGCTGTTGCTGCCGGTATCCTCCTCGGATTCCTCGGTTAATAGTCTACACTTTATATTTAAAAACAGAGCAATCATCAGATTGTTCTGTTTTTTTTGTCTTTTTTAAGGCATTATTCTACCACACACCCCTAATAAGGAAAAGCATTCTAGTATCCGGATAAAACTTGTAACAAAATTATATGTAAATTCGCACTATGGAATTAAGACAACGAATTACTAAAGACATATTTAGAAAACGAATTCTTTTTCTAGATGGTGGCCAAGGAACAATGATCCAGAAGCACAATCTGAAAGAGGAGGATTTCCATAGTGGCGTATTTGTAAACTGCATAAAAGAACTGAAAGGCAACAATGATTGCCTTAACATTACTCGTCCTGATATTATCCAAGCTCTCCACAAAGAGTATATAGATGCTGGAGCTGATATCATCACAACGAACACATTCAGTTCAAACAAGATTAGCCAGAAAGAGTACGATTGCGAAGAGTTTGCTGCCCTGATGGCTTATGAAGGTGCCAAAAATGCCAGAGCTGCAGCAGATAAAGCTTTCACTGAAAAAGGCAAAGTTATACATGTAGCTGGAAGTATTGGCCCTACTTCCAAATCACTCTCCCTAGCTCCTGATATCAATGACCCGTCAATGAGACTATTCAGTTTCAATGATATGGTGGAAGCATTCTCAGAGCAGGAGGAGAACCTTATAAGAGGCGGAGTAGACATCATTCTTCTGGAAACATGCTTTGATGCCCTCAATACGAAGGCCGCTCTCTATGCTCTTCAGAAACTTCAGTCAGAAGGAAAAGTCCCTTCCGGTTTCCCTGTTATAGTATCAGCTTCTTCCAATGACAAAAGTGGAAGAACACTAACTGGTCAGACATTGGAGGCATTCTACACTTCCATCAAGCACTACCCTCTTCTGGCATTTGGTATCAACTGTTCACTTGGAGCAGAGGATATGATTCCGCTGGTGGAGGAGATATCACAGTTCTGCGAAGTCCCTGTTATCTGTTATCCTAATGCCGGTCTTCCTAACGAGATGGGTGGGTACGATGAGACACCACAGGAGATGGCCGAGTCCATTAAGATTATGGCACAAAAGGGTCTGGTTAACGTCGTTGGCGGATGCTGCGGAACAACTCCTGACCATATTAGAGAAGAGATAAAGGCTGTTTCTTCCATTTCTCCTCGCAGTGTTGACAATGATAAGGACAACATCCTTCATGTAAGTGGACTCGAAGCTGTTACAGTTGATCTTAAGAAGAACAACTTCACAAATATCGGTGAAAGGACCAATGTTGCCGGATCACGAAAGTTTGCAAAGCTCATAGCTGCCGGTGAATATGACACTGCCCTTCAGATAGCAGCGGACCAGATCGAGAACGGTGCTTCAATCATCGACATCAACATGGATGATGCGATGCTTGACAGCCCAAGGGAAATGGAGAAGTTCGTTCGTCATATCTCCAATGACCCTGCCGTCGCAAAAGCTGCCCTGATGATCGACTCATCACACTGGGAGAGCATCCTTGCTGGACTTCAGAACGCTCAGGGTAAATGCATTGTCAACTCCATCAGCCTCAAAGAAGGTGAGGAAGCCTTCCTAAAGAAAGCTGGTGAGATCAAGGCACTAGGAGCAGCTATGGTCGTAATGGCCTTTGACGAGATAGGTCAGGCAACAACTTATGACCGCAAGGTAGAAATCTGCTCTAGAGCATATGACCTGCTTACAAAGAAAGTTGGAGTACCTCCAACAAATATCATATTTGACTGCAATGTCCTTTCTATCGGAACCGGTATCGAAGAGCATTCAAGATATGCAATTGACTTCATTGAAGCTGTAAGATGGATAAAGACTAACCTTCCGGGAGCTCTGACTTCAGGAGGTATATCTAACCTTAGTTTCGCATTCAGAGGAAACAATACGGTTAGAGAAGCTATGCACTCCGCATTCCTGTTCCATGCAATCAAGGCAGGTCTTGACATGGGTATCGTCAACCCTGGAATGATTCAGGTGTATGATGATGTCGAACCCGAGCTTCTTAAGGCAGTAGAGGATGTCATCTTCAACACTGATTCTGAAGCAACCGAGAGACTAATTGCCAAAGCCCAGCAGATATTGGCACAGAAAGAGGCTCAGAAAGCATCAGCAGAGGCTGTTGGCACAGATACTAAGACCGTTGCCAAAAACGCCAGTGAAAGACTTTGTGAGGCTCTTGTAAAGGGCAAGGCCAGCACCCTCGAGGCAGACGTATTAGAGTGCTACAATGAGCTGGGATCTGCAGTGAAGGTTATTGAAGGTCCTCTCATGGAAGGTATGGAGAAAGTCGGAACACTATTTGGTGAAGGAAAGATGTTCCTTCCTCAGGTGGTGAAATCCGCAAAGATAATGAGAGACTGCGTTGCCGTTCTCCAGCCATACATGACAGAATCCGAAGACACCAATGGCCAGTCTGCAAAGAAACCTCAGGCAGTAAATGCTACAGCAAAAGGCGATGTTCACGACATCGGAAAGAATATCACTGGTATAGTCCTCGGATGTAACGGATTCGAGGTAATTGACCTTGGTGTGATGGTTGACAAGGAGACTATCCTTGACACAGCGGAAAGAGAAAACGCAGATATTATCGGAGCAAGCGGACTTATTACCCCATCACTGTTCCAGATGGAGGAGATCTGTAGAGAGATGACAAAGCGCGGAATGACAATTCCTCTTCTAATTGGTGGAGCGACTACCTCAGCTCTTCATACAGCTGTAAAACTTGCACCTCTGTACGACCATGTGTTCTACGGACCTGATGCCTCCACAACCGCTGTCATGGCCAAGAGGATAATGATGGACAGACAGAAGTTCGAGGATGAAGAGCATCTGGCTCAGGAGAAAATCAGAGCGATGTACGAGAATCGTCCTACGTCAACTGACAAGGAAGAAAAAGATCACGAGCTCTTCCCTACCGACTCTTTCCTAAAGCCAGACGAGCATCAGCTCTGTGACATAGTCTGTGAAGAAATACCGATAAAAGATGTTCTTCCGTTCTTTGACTGGAGAATGTTCCTCGCTGTATGGGGATTCAAATACGGAGAGACTATTCCGCAGACTCCACAGGCCAGAAAAACAATTTCTGACGGAGAGGCAGTCATCGAAAAGATGATTAATGAAGGAACAATAAAAATACTCCATTCGGTAAAGTTCTTCGACGCATACTCAAAGGGTAGCACTATTATCCTCGATAAGGATAATGTAATCCCTATGCTGAGACAGGAAGAAGGACAGGCAATGTCCCTTGCTGATTATGTTCCTAGCGAGGCGAGCGGAATGAAGGCTCCTTTTGGAATGTTCGCAATCAGCGTTGGAGCCAGCGGCATTCACCCTAAGGGATGCGACTGTGAGACCTGCCGAAATGAATACTCTTCAATGATGGAAAGATCTGTAAGAGTTACTTTAGCTGAAGCAGCTTCACTTCTTCTTGACCAAAGGCTTAAGGGTCAGATCAACCGAGAAGACGTCAAAGTCACAAAACCAGCGGCAGGATACGCTTCTTGCCCTGACCACACACTTAAGGAGGACATTTTAAGACTTCTTCCTGGTGGAGACAGACTTGGCATCAGGCTTACAGAAAGCTATGCGATGATTCCGGACGCATCTATATGCGGATTCATTGTAGCTCACCCGAAGGCAAGTTATCCAGAAATTAGACACATCAGCGAAAAGCAGTATAACGATTATGCAAAACTAAGAGGAATGAATGAAGACAGAGCAAGACAGTTCCTCGGAAATTTAAGGTAGTATGAAAATCAGCGACATCATAAAAAACAGTAAAGGAACATATCCTTCCCTCGAAATAGTCCCTCCAGTCAACGGAATCACCAGAGATGAGCTTCTCACCTCCATCAAGCCGTTCATGGAGTTCAGTCCTAGATATATCAATGTTACTTGTCATAGAGACGAGGTTGAATTCCATCCCCTTCCTGACGGAACATTCTCAAGACACATAGTAAAGAAGCGTGTAAGTGAAGTAGCCGTATGTGCCGCTATCAAATCCGCTTATGATATTGAGGTTGTCCCTCATATCATCTGTGGTGGTGCAACAGCAGACCAGATCGAAGGAGAACTCCACGACCTGAAGTTCCTTGGCATCAACAATGTCCTTGCCCTTAGAGGTGACTCAATCCTTGGAGAGAAGAGATTCACCCCTACCGCAGGCGGTTATGCTCATGCAAACGAGCTAGTAGAAGGAATCAGAAAATTCGAGACAAAGAATGGCGGTGATTTCTGTGTCGGAGTAGGTGCATATCCTGAGAAGCATTTCGAGGCAGCAAACATTGAAACTGACATTGAGAACCTGAAGAAAAAAGTTGACGCAGGTGCTGACTACATCATCACTCAGATGTTCTTTGACAATCAGGTATTCTATGATTTCGAGAAGAGATGTAGAGAAGCTGGTATCACTGTTCCAATTCTCCCTGGTCTAAAACCTCTTTCAACAAAGAAACAGATAGAAGTCCTTCCTGAGGCATTTTCTCTCGATATCCCTAAGGAACTCACAGATGAGGTGAAAAAGGCTGGAGATGACAAGGAAAAGGTCTATACAATAGGAATGGAATGGTGTGCTCAACAGTGCAAGGATCTGATCAAGCATGGAGTTCCTGCCGTTCACTTCTACACTATGGGAAAAGCGAAGAACATCGTCGGAATCCTTAAAGAGTGCTTTTAGTCATTAACGAATCTTATACTTAAAGTGATACTTTTGTGTCACTTTATTTTTATATATTTGATGAAAATGGATCGGATATGTTAGCAGCTCAACTCATAGTATTCTTCACAGCTGGCTTAGTTGTCGGCCTAGGCATCTTGATTCTTATTGGAAAGGGAGCCAACCTTATCGCAGGATACAACACCGCAACTGAAGAGGAAAAAGCCGAATTCGATGAGAAGAAACTCAATCGTATTGTTGGCATATGCTGCATTATATCAGGACTATTGGTTCTCCCTATAGCATGGGTGCATAGTCTTTTCTATGGGCTATTCATGACCTTTGCCATCATAATCCTGTCAATAGTCACTGTAGTACTATCGAACACTTGGGCTAAGAGAAAATAAAACTCAAAACAGATAAACGAAAAAAGGATAGCAATCATGCTATCCTAATTTTTTGTACTGGATAGGAGAATCGAACTCCTATTACAAGATTGAGAATCTTGGGTACTAACCGTTATACGAATCCAGCATATGTCCCGTTTGGGATTGCAAAGATAGGCAAAAGTTTTAACTATGCAAACACTTTTGCATTCACTGCTTCATAAGAGCAGATAATAATAAAGAAAAAAGGATAGCAATTATGCTATCCTTAATCTTTCGTACTGGATAGGAGAATCGAACTCCTATTACAAGATTGAGAATCTTGGGTACTAA
>JAKSJT010000229.1 GCA_024402125.1 Bacteroidales bacterium | reverse complement strand
CTGCTTATGGATAGTACTTTTGCTTTAGTTGTCATATCAAATAGTATTTGCCTTGACAAATGTAATAATAATTTGCAAAAATCATCCTGCCAGAAATATCTCTGACAGGATGAAAATATAATACGAGAGCTATAATGCTACAGATGTTGCCTTTCCGGTATACTCGGTTTCTGCAGTCTTTATGCCACTTTCTGTAATGACATTGACCTTGATTGTTCTATTTTCAACCATGCCCTTGTAGCTACCTGTTCTTTCACCGATAGAAAGGGTTGAGGTCTTAGCATCCCAAGCCATAGGGATATTTGTGAACTCACCATTCTCGTAGTCGTAAGAAAGACCGTCATCCTCATAGAGGCAGTAAGAAGCATCCTTTGATCCGTAAACATTCACATAAAGAGTCTTCTGCACCTCTGCTGTACTCTGGATAACATCACCGGTAACAATAATCTGACCTGCTCTTACATATACAGGGATGTGGTCATATGGTGCATCTGCTGTGATTGTTCTGCCGCCTTCGATGACTTTCTTGCTCCAGAAGTCGAACCACTGTCCCTTAGGAAGGTACACCTCGCGAGATCTTGCACCATAAGTATAGACCGGACATACAAGGATTGCGTCTCCGAACATGAATTCGTCGCTGATGTTAAGAGCGATCTTGTCATCAGTGAAGTCCATACACAGAGGTCTCATCATTGTGTAGTCGTCGTAGTGAACTCTCGCTGTCATGGTGTAGATGTATGGCATAAGCTCATAGCGGAGCTTGTCTACAGCGAGGATAGCATCATATGTAGGGTCACCCTTAGGTGCGATGTTCCAAGGCTCACGCTCTGGCCACTGTCCATGACTTCTGTACAGAGGACAGAATACACCCCACTCATGCCATCTTGCCTGAAGCTCTCTCCACTCAACAAGGTCAGGAGTAACCTTTCCAGTCTGGTTGAAGATTGTCTGGGCTCTGTTATATCTGTTTTCAACACTGAATCCACCGATATCCTGTCCCCAGATAGGAATACCGCTGATTGAGTAGTTGAGACCAGCGCTGATCTGAGCCTTCATGTCCTCCCAACGTGTTCCGATATCACCGCTCCATGATGCTGTAGAGTATCTCTGAAGTCCTGAGAAACCGTTTCTGGTAAGAAGGAATACTCGTCTGTTGTCAACTGCTCTCTGACCCTCAAAGATTGCCTGAGCGTTCATAAGAGCATATGCGTTGAAGTATTTTGTTGAAGGTCCGAGTGCTGTTGGAACCTGCATGGCCTTACGGTAGTCCATATCTGTACAGTCATGGATGTTTGGTTCACTTGCATCCATCCACCATGAATCTACACCAATACCGTAGAGGTGATCGTACATCTGTTTCCAGAAGAGCTTGCGAGCACCTGGGTCATAAGCATCATAGAATGACTGCTCGTATCCAAGCCAGTCAATAACTGAATCTCTGATAGCTGTCTGGTAGATCCAACCCTTTTCGTTCATCTCGTCAAAGTGCTCAGTGTATCTGTAGAACTTAGGCCAAACACTGATCATGAATCTTCCGTTCATTGCATGAACAGAATCAACCATGGCCTTAGGGTTAGGATAACGGGTAGCATCAAATTCATGGCTGCCCCACTGGTCATCCTCCCAGTATTGCCAGTCCTGAACGATATTGTCAATTGGAATGTTATTCTCTCTGAATGCTCTAAGAGTTGATACAACCTGATCCTGGGTTGAATATCTCTCGCGGCTCTGCCAGTAACCCATAGACCACTTAGGCATGATTGGAGCCTTTCCTGTCAGGGTTCTATATCCGCTGATAACTCCGTCGATGTCATCGGCAGCGATAAGATAGTAGTCAATCTGGTCCTGCATTTCACCCCACCATGACATCTTGCCCTGCTCGCTTTCAGGAACTGGGCTGAGTACTCTAAGGCCACAGTAGCTTACGCCACCGTCAGGTTCCCATTCGATTCGAAGGTCGTGCTTGTTGCCCTCCTTGAGGTCACACTCGAACTTTCTTCCGTTAGGGTTCCATGCTGTTCTCCAGATTTCAGGCATGACCTGTACACCGTCAACCAATACCTTTGTGTAACCTGCGTAGTAGAGGTAAAATCTGAATGTTCCACTCTCGGATGGTTCAATCTGTCCCTCAAATGTTACGTGAGATCCGTTGAAGTTGAAGTTAGGTGCAGTCTGTACAACATCACACTGTGGTGTGCGGAGGAACTCCTGAGAAAGAGCTGTCTCAGCTCTTACGAGAGTCTCTCCCCATCTAGGAACATATGTTCCTGTAAGGGAACCTTCCTTTCCGTCCTTGTCGTAAAGCTTGAACACTTCGCCGATCTGTAGATAATCCCTAGGGTCACCCCATCTGCAGAAGCTGTAGCTGTCCCAGAGGACACCATATTTCTTGCTGGATACAATGAAAGGTATACTGATCTTTGTGTTGTACTGATAAAGCTCCTCGTTCTTTCCCTTGTAGTTCCACTCGTCAGCCTGATGCTGTCCAAGGCCGAAGAATGCTTCATCCTGGTTTTTGAAGGTCTGTCTTACGGTGTAACCCTTTACTCCTTCAACCTCGATAGGGGAGAAAGACCTCTGGTCTTCTGAAGTGATCTCCTCGCCATTGGCTCTATAGTAGCTTACAGCACCTGTTGCCTTGTCGAGCTTTACGCTCATCTGGGAAGTTGCGATTGTGACAACAGTTCCGTCTGTTGTGACAGTAGTGCTTACTGTTTTCTGGGGGACAACGGAGAGAGACTCGTCCTTAGAGAAAGATGCTCCCTTTGGAATAGCTTCTACATGAATGATATTCTCCTGTACGGCAGTGATACGGATTTTGGAACCGTCCTGACATTTATATATGTCTTTCTGCGAACATGAAGATAAAAGAATAACCGCCAAAGACATGGCAATCATAGAGATAAGAGTTGGTCTCATTGTGAAATGGTTTTCAATAAGGTTAGCATTAGGTAACAAAGTTATCAAATAAATTTATAAGTTAAAATGTTGAAAATAATTATCTTTGCGCCCCGAAAACGAATAGAATAACAATGGATTTCAAAAATCAGAACGTGCTGATTACAGGAGGAGCTTCTGGAGTTGGTAAAATCATGGGACGAATCAGTCTCGAAAAAGGCGCAAAGAGCCTAATTATCTGGGATATCAATCAGGACAATATAAATAAGGTGGCAAGTGAATTCGCTTCACTTGGTAAAGTGTACGGATATAGAGTTGACGTTTCCAATAATGACAGCATCCTTGAGGCATACGCTGCTACTAAGGCTGACTGTGGGGATGTCGATATCCTTATCCAGTGCGCTGGTGTTGTAACAAGCAACGCAACATTCGATAAGAATACTGTTGTTGACATCACAAAGACAATGACAATCAATGCCATTGCACCAATGCTTGTTGCAAATGCCATCCTACCTGATATGATTGCCAGGAACCATGGTAGCGTTTGTAATATCGCTTCCGCTGCCGGAATGCTCTCTTTGCCTAACATGAGTGTATATGCAGCTAGCAAGTGGAGTGTTGTAGGCTGGTCAGATTCAGTCAGGATCGAACTCCAGAAAGCAAAGAGCAAGGTGCACTTTGTAACAATTGCTCCTTACTTTATCAACACAGGTATGTTCGAGGGTGTGCATTCATGGCTCTTCCCAATCCTGGATCCAGAAAAGACATCTGCCAGAATTGTCAAGGCAATTGAAAAGGATAGAAGATTCAGAGGCCTTCCATTCTCATTTCACTTCATAAGACTCTGTCAGGGTCTTCTCCCTGCAAGAGTAATTGACTTTGTGTTTGGAGAGGTCGCTGGTATTTACCATGCGATGGATAACTTTACAGGAAGAAAGTAGTAACTCATTATATTATTTATATGGCATTGCAGAATACAGATAGGCAGACAATAGATGCTATCCATGCATCCCAGAAGGAATTCTTCAAAAGCGGAGCGACTCTTGACATATCTTTCAGAAAGCAGCAGCTAAAGAAGTTTATTGCGGCTATGCAGAAGTGGGAGAAACCTCTTACAGATGCTCTCTGGACGGACCTTCATAAGTCATATGAGGAGGCCTACATGACTGAGACCAGTCTTGTTGTTGCAGAGGCCAAGTCTCATCTAAAGCATGTCGCTTCATGGGCAAAAAGAGAGTGCCGCAGAAGTCCTCTTGCTGTTCTCCCTGCAACAAGCCATATCGTGAAGGAACCCCTTGGAAACACTCTTATTGTGTCCCCATGGAATTATCCTGTTCAGCTTCTTCTTAATCCGCTTGTAGGTGCAATCAGTTCAGGCTGCACAGCCATCCTGAAACCGTCTCCATATGTTCCGAATGTTTCCCTGACAATTCAGAAGATGATTGAGGAGACTTTTGACTCAAAGTATATTGCAGTGGTACAGGGTAATAGAGAAGTGAATACTTATCTTCTGGAGAAGAGATATGACCTCATCTTCTTCACTGGAAGCCCAGCACTTGCAAAGACCGTTATGGCTGCAGCAGCGAAGAATCTTACTCCATGTGTACTTGAACTTGGAGGAAAGAGTCCATGCATCGTTGACAAGAGCGCTAATATTAAGATCGCAGCGAAGCGACTTGCATGGGGAAAGACAGTCAATGCCGGACAGACATGTATCGCTCCTGATTACCTATTAATTAATAAGGAAGTCAAGGATCAGTTTGTCGCTGAGTTCATAAAGGCCGTCAAGGATCTTCATGGCGAGGATTCTAAAACGAGCAAGCATTATGTAAGAATGGTTTCAGACAAGGCTTTCGATAGAGTAAGCGGATACCTTAATGATGGTAAAGTAATCTTCGGCGGAGAAATCGATAAGTCGGAGAGATACATATCTCCAACGCTACTTGACGAGGTGTCCCCAACATCATCAGTTATGACTGATGAAATCTTCGGCCCAGTTTTCCCTATCATTACATTTGAGAATGAGGGATTCCTTGAGAGTGTGCAGAAGTTCGTGACAGAAAGAGAGAAGCCGCTTGCGTTCTACTATTACGGATCAGCTAAGGATGCATGGAAGATTATTGGAAGAACAACTTCAGGAGGCGGATGCATCAATGACTCGATCATGCATATCGTAAATGACAAGCTCCCGTTCGGTGGTGTCGGAAACTCTGGAATGGGCCATTATCACAATAGAGAAAGCTTTGAGGCCTTCAGCCACAGAAGAAGTATTCTGAAGTCGGCAAAGAACATTGATATGCCATTCAGATATATGCCATATAAGTTCTTCTCGCTAGTAAAGAAGCTTATCTAAGCATTAAACATATATATTATATTATATAAAAGAAAAACCGCAGATGTCTTCTTGGAGAAGTTGTTCTGCGGTTTTATTTGTTTATTTTCGGTGGCTATTTTGTGATAAATTATCAATATAGTGGC
>JAKSJT010000228.1 GCA_024402125.1 Bacteroidales bacterium | reverse complement strand
GTCCAGGTAGAGACAGCAACTGGCCGCATCGACAGAAACCCTGACACCTGCATCCAGCAGGAAGAGGTTGACAGCCTTAAGAGCATGGCTCTTGAGTCATACCCTCTTACCAACCCTAAGGCAGAGGTTCTCTACGGAGCTGTTGCACAGTCATTCTCAACTGAGGACAGTTTCCAGATGATTGAAAGTGATACAGTAGGTATGGTCAGCGAGTATCTTGAGGGTAACTTCAAGGTGTTCATCGGCCAGAAGCGTCCTGTGTCTAACATTGACATGCTTCTTAACACACTTGGTATTGCTCCTGCTAGAAAGTATTTCATTCCAGATGTAACAGCGAAGGCAGTTCTTACTAACGAAGAGATGGAGGGTGGAGTTGCCCTTATCGACTTCGGTGGTGGAGTTACATCTGTGAGCATCTATAAGAACAATATCATGAGGCACTATGCTTCTATCCCATTTGGTGGAAAGAGCATCACAGCAGATATCATGTCAGAGTGCAGCATCTCTGAGTCTCTTGCAGAGAATATCAAGCTCGCTTTCGGTGCCCTCATGCCAGATAAGCTCCAGACCCTTTCTGAGAAGGTTATCCAGATCAATGACGAGAACGATGTTCCTTGGAACCAGATTCCGGTGAAGTACCTCTCAGAGATCATGACATGCAGAACTCGTGAGATTGTCCGTGCTATCCTTTATGAAATTCAGGAGAGCGGATTTGCGGATGGTCTTAGATGTGGCGTAGTTGTAACTGGTGGTGCTGCAAACATGACAGGATGTGCAGGCTTCATCAAGGAAGAGTCAGGATACAACGTAAGAATTGGTTACCCTCGAAAGAAGTTCTCAGCACTTGGATGTAACGGTGTTGGAGAGACAAGCGCAGCTTCTTCAATCGGTATGATTCTCGAGGCAAAGAATGACAATCTCCTTAGCTGCATTATTGCTCCACCAAAGCCTGTAGTTGTAGTAGAAGAAGAACCTGCACCGGAAGTCGTAGAGGAATCTACCTCTGCAGAATACGCAGCATCAGAGACTGAAGCCGCTGATCCTACAGTCGCAGTCGAAGATGACGCAACATATACTGCTCCAGAGGAAGTCGCTTCTTATGAGCCAGTATCTGAGCCAGTAGAAGAGCAGTACCCTTCATATGATGAACCAATTCCTGCATACGATACAACAAGAGGTAATACTGGATTCATGGCAGCACAGAGCTACGATGAGTATGCACCATCTTATGATCCTGAGCCAACAGAGCAGCAGGTACAGGACGGATCTCTGTTCAGAGAAGACCAGCTCCCAGAGAAGGAGAAAGCACCTAAGGCAAAGAAACCTAAGAGCAACAACATCTTCATCAAGTGGATTAAGAAAACTGCTGCACAGGTAGAAGAGAAGGTGGGAACACTTTACGACATGAGTGAAAACAACAACTAAAGAAGGAAAAGGACAGATGGAAGAGCAGAATATCATGAATGAGCTTGGATTCACTCCAGCGGATTGGAATCAGTCTGATTCCCTTATTAAAGTAATTGGTGTTGGTGGCGGTGGTTGTAACGCTGTCAACTACATGTTCAACCAGAAGATTCAGGGATGTGACTTTATTGTCTGCAACACTGATACACAGGCTCTGCGTAAAAGCGATGTCCCAACTAAGATCCAGCTCGGAAAGAGCGGTCTTGGTGCAGGTTGTGATCCTGTCAAGGGTAGAAACGCTGCCTTAGAGTCTCAGGATGAAATCGCAGCAAAGGTCCTTGGAACCGGTACCCAGATGCTGTTCATTACAGCTGGTATGGGTGGTGGTACCGGAACGGGTGCAGCCCCTGTTATCGCTAAGATGTCAAAGGAAAAGGGCATTCTTACTGTCGGAGTTGTCACACTTCCTTTCAAGAACGAAGGTACAGAGGCTTTGTCAAAAGCTATTGACGGTATCCACGAACTTGAGAAGAATGTCGACAGCCTTCTTATCATCAACAATGAGAAGCTCTATACATACTTTGGAGACCTCTTGACTCAAGAGGCCTTCCCTAAGGCAGATGAGGTTCTTGCTACTGCTGTTCGCGGTATCACAGAAATCATCTCACGTCCTGGTTACATCAACGTCGACTTTGAGGATGTCAAGACAATGATGAAGAACAGCGGCATGGCCCTCATGGGATGCGGTAGAAGTTCAGGTCCTAACAGACTTGAGGATGCCGTTAAGGGAGCTCTCGAGTCACCTCTTCTCAATGACTTTGACCTCAAGACTGCAAAGAACGTCCTTATCAACATCACAACAGGTAAGAACGAGCAGGGTCTTACAATGAAGGAGCTCAACACCATCAACGACCTCATCAATGACTACACTGGCAATGCCAACAGGTTCAAGAGAGGTATCGTTTGGGATGACAGCCCTGAGTTCGGTGGAGATGTACAGATCACTGTCATTGCAACAGGATTTAAGATCAGCCGCCTGGCTGACATCACTGATGTAAACCTTGGTAACCTTATCATCATCGGTAAGGACTTCGTTTACAACAGACAGGCTGCTGCAACAAGTGCAGATGGCATCTCACTTTCAGACTCCGAGGTCACTATCAAAAAGATCGGTTTCAACACAACCGAGAATATCAGAAAATTCCGTTTCGACGAGGGTCACAAGCCAGCTCTTATTGTAAAGCCTGGCGAGAACCTCGGTGAACTTGAAGGAACAGCAGCTATCCGTAGAGAGTCTGCACACCTAGCAAAAAACGAAAACATATAGTCTAACATATTATGGAAAGAAGGACACGAGTAAGATTCGCACCGTCACCAACAGGTCCGCTTCACATGGGTGGAGTCAGAACCGCATTGTATAACTACCTTTATGCAAAGCAGCACGGTGGAGATTTTATCATTAGAATTGAAGACACTGACTCTCATAGATTCGTTCCGGGAGCAGAACAGTATATCATCGAGGCACTCACATGGTGCGGTATCATCCCTGATGAGGGTGTTGACGAGAATGGAAAGGTTGTAGAGGAGTCATGCCCTAAGCATCCTCATGGACCATACCGTCAGAGTCAGAGAAGAAGCATCTACAGAAAGTACGCAGAGCAGCTTATCGCTAACGGATATGCATACTACGCTTTCGACACAGCAGAGGAGCTTGAGGCTAAAAGAGCAGAGACTGAGGCTGCTGGTGGCACATTCATCTACAACCAGACAACAAGACTCTCCCTGAAAAACTCTCTTACACTCTCAGAGGAAGAGACTGCAAACCTCATTGCTACACGCACTGACTGGACAATCAGATTCAAGATGCCAGAAAACACAATCGTGAAGATGGATGACCTTATCCGTGGACACATTGAGGTTAACACTGACACACTTGATGACAAGGTTCTCTGGAAAATGGCAGACGAGCTTCCAACATACCACCTCGCAAACATCGTTGATGACCACCTCATGGAGATCTCTGAGGTAATCCGCGGTGAGGAGTGGCTTCCTTCACTTCCTCTTCACTATATGCTTTACAAGGCATTCGACTGGGAGGACACAATGCCTAGATTCGCTCACCTTCCTCTTCTTTTGAAGCCAGTGGGTAACGGTAAGCTTTCTAAGCGTGACGGAGACAAGATGGGATTCCCAGTATTCCCACTCAACTGGAAGAACTCAGAGGGTGAGACATACCATGGATACCGTGAGGACGGATACTTCCCTGAGGCATTCGTGAACCTCCTCGCTATGCTTGGATGGAATCCAGGTGACGACAGAGAGATGCTCTCTATGAACGACCTTATCGAGTCATTCTCACTTGACAAGGTAAGCAAGTCAGGAGCTAAGTTCAATCCTGACAAGGCTAAGTGGTACAATAAGGAGTACCTCCGTCTTAAGAGTGACGATGAGCTAACAGAGGGTTTTGTAAAAGTACTTTCTGAGCACAATATTACAGTATCAGAGAGTGAGGCAGTAGAGGGAGACTTCGCTAGCCACACATTCTCAAAGGGATATGTAAAGAAGGTTGTTGAACTTGTTAAGGAAAGAGCAACATTCATTGCTGATTTCTGGACAATCGCAGCTTATCTGTTCATCTCTCCAGAGGAGTTCGAAGCTTTCGGATACAAGGCAGGTTCTGCAGTTGAGCAGAAGCCAGCCGATGCTAGACGTGCACCAGACCCTAGAGCCAAGGTATACGATGACAACCTCACAAAGCCATTCCTTGCAAAGGACGTTGACAAGTTCTTCAAGGAGGAGAACTACACTCCTGCCAAGAAGGTAGTCGACAACCTTGCTTCATGCGCTGATTGGACAAAGGAGACAATCGAGACTTCTATCGAGGAATTCATCAAGTCAAACGAGTGGCCAATGGGTAAGATCATGAACTGCCTCCGCCTTTCTCTTACAGGATCAGCAAGTGGACTTGGTATCGCTGACATCGCTTACTTTGTAGGTAAGGAAGAAGTGGCAAAAAGAGTTGATTTCGCCATTTCAAGACTTGAGAACAAATAGAACATTTAAATAGAATTATCCATGAAATTAGGTATTGCAAGTGACCACGCTGGATTCGAGTACAAGCAGAAGCTCATCAGCTATTTGACAAAGAAAGGACACGAAGTAGTTGACTACGGTACATACTCAACAGACAGTTGTGACTACCCTGACTACGCTCATGCTCTTGCAAATGCAGTTGAGAGCGGAGAGGTTGAAAACGGTATCGCACTCTGTGGAACAGGTAACGGTGTAGCCCTTACACTTAACAAGCACCAGGGTATCCGCGCTGGTCTTGCATGGGGAACTGAGATTGCAAAGCTTGTCAAGCAGCACAACAACGCAAATGTTCTTGTCATGCCAGCAAGATTCATCTCCTACAGAATGGCTGTTGAACTTGTCAAGGTATGGATGACAACCGAGTTCGAAGGTGGAAGACACCAGAGAAGACTCGACAAAGTCCCAGTGAAGTAACAATGTTTTCAGGAAATATTGAAGATTATCCGGAAGGAATTATCCTTCCAATCGACAAGCCCTACAGATGGACTTCAGCCGATGTGATCCGTAAGCTCAAATGGGCAGCGATCCACCACTTCGGCAAAAAGAACCTGAAGGTAGGACACGCAGGAACCCTTGATCCACTGGCGACAGGGGTTCTGCTCGTATGTATCGGAAATGCAACCAAGCAGGCCGAATCTCTCCAGAAGCACGACAAGGAGTACATCGCCGGAATCACTTTCGGAGCTACCACTCCTTCATATGATCTAGAGAAAGAAATAGACCAGATGTACCCAACAGATGGCGTATCTGAAGAGTCTCTAAGAAAAGTCCTCCCATCGTTTCTGGGAGCACAGGAGCAGGTTGCACCTCTTTTCAGTGCAAAGAGCGTTGACGGAGTCAGAGCTTACGAGCTTGCAAGAAGGGAGTACAAAGCCGCTTCCAAGGAAGGCAAGGCATTC
>JAKSJT010000227.1 GCA_024402125.1 Bacteroidales bacterium | reverse complement strand
AGCCTTGATTCTGGGTGGCGTCTTCATTCATGCTGGCATCAATGTTCGCTGCATTCAAACTTACAGCAAACAGTGCAACGGACAAGTCAAAGAGCAGGTTCTATTTCAGAAAGAAGTTCGGCAAATACTATATGCTGGAGGTGTTCTATGGTGCTAGAAAGCAGGTATTCTTTACATTCGGACCATATGTGCTTATCCTTTTCTATGGAGCAGATGCAGGAGTAATCAGTCTTCTTTTTGCTGTTTCTGCAATCGCTTGCTTCCTTCTGGCTCCGCTAGTTGGTAAACTTATTGACAAGGTCGGATACAAACCGGTTATGATAGCTGATACTCTTATCCTTGTCATAGTGTGCTTCTTCTATGGATTCGCTCACCATATCTTCCCTAAGGAAGTAGCATTCATTGTGTGCTGCGTGAACTATATACTGGATTCAGTGATTTCACTTGCCTCAATGGCATCAAATGTATATGTACAGGATATCTCAGACAACAAGGAAGAGATGAGAGCTACTATTTCCACCGGAATTTCAGTCAACCATTTCATCACCATTTTCATTGCGCTTATGGGTGGCTGGATCTGGAAGGTCCTTGGAATCGAAACCCTGTTCATTGTATCTGCGGTCCTTGGCTTATGCAATAGTGCATATGCTGCGACCATTAAGCTTAAGAAATAATCATTTAATTAATACCAATTTTTCAAAAGACATTATGAAAAAGATTTTTGTTATCCTTTCGTCTATGCTGATTCTTGCCGGATCAGCAATGGCTCAGGAATGGGCCAATTTTTCTCGTGGTGGTGATGCTGTTGTTTCTCCAGAGCTGTCAGAGACTTCAGTGACATTCAGACTTAGTGCGGATTATGCCACAGTTGTCAAGGTTCAGCCAAGTTGGCTTGACGAACCAGTCGCTATGACAAAGGGTGAGAAGGGTGTATGGTCAGCAACCATTGATCTTCCTTATCCGGAGATACATACATATCATTTCCTTGTAGACGGTGTAAAGGTTAACGATCCTCTTAACGATTTCATTCAGAGAGATGGAACAAGCTACCTTAACATGATCTGTGTCCCTGGAGAGAGATCAGAGAATTACATGGAGGCTTCTAAGAGAGGAACAGTATCGTACAAGTGGTATGATTCTAAGATTCTTGGAATAAACCGTCGTGTTACTGTTTATACACCATACGGTTATGATGAGAACCCTAAAAAGAAGTATCCTGTTCTATATCTTCTTCATGGCGCAGGTGGAGATGAGGAGGCATGGTCATCAATGGGTCGTGCAGCACAGATTCTTGACAACCTTATTGAAAAGGGTCTTGCAGAACCAATGATCGTAGTGATGCCTAATGGTAACCCAACTCAGCAGGCAGCAGGCTATATGAAGATCCCTCAGGCTCGTCCTCAGGGTACTACTCAGGCAGCTCCTCAGGGTGCACGTGGTCAGGGCGGCAGAAACAACAATTATGTTCAGAGTCTTTGTGAGGAAATAGTTCCATTTATCGAGAGCCATTACCGTGTAATTGCTAAGCCAGAGAAGAGAGCTATCGCAGGTCTTTCAATGGGTGGAGGTCATACACTGACAGCTGTAAGCAACTATCCTTCACTGTTTGACTATATATGTGCAATGTCTCCTGCTGGTACAATTACAGCAGAGGGCGCTGCTGCTCTTAAGAAGGATGGTTACAAGTACTTCCTCCTTGCTTGCGGTACATCAGATTTCATCTTTGAGAGAACAGTCAATAATGAGAAGACTCTCACAGAGCAGGGCTTGGAGCATGAATATTTCCTCTCAGATGGCGGTCATGTTTGGGCTAACTGGAGAATGTATCTCAACCGTCTGGCTCCAAAGCTCTTCAAATAATAAGTTGCGATAAACTTAAGTAAACAATAATAGCGGATGCCCGATCACATCAAGGACATTCGCTATTATTATATCCGCAAGTGTTGGAAATAGATTGTCTATATTGTAGTTAGTTTCTCTTTTCACCAAGGATTGCCCATCGGACAAGCGGTATCCTATGGATGCATTCATACAAGACAGGTGTCAGTGAGAATACCAGCAAAAGTAGTAGTGGATAGATTATCCAAGGGCTGAGAGTAGTGTCGGTCTTCAGCATATAGCCAAACGATACTATAACGCTGTAGTGAAGTACATACAACCCGTAACTGGTTCTATTCATATATTGGCAGAATCTGCTGGTCCTGTCAAAGAACCTTGCTGATAGTCCTATCATTGACAGAATCATGAGCCATGCGTATAGACAGTTAAGCCAGCTTGTCAGAATCCGAGGTGAAGTGTAGTTCTCTCCCCAAGTTGTAAGACAGAGGGCAAGGCATGCTATGGCAGCGCATGCTGTCATAGGAAGGCACATACCCTTCACCCTTTCTATCACTTCTTCGTTTGAGAATACGAAATATCCCATCATGAAAGGAACGAGATAGGCAAGCGGTCTGTAGAGGTTAACTAGCCCGTGGAAAGGCATTATGGGATCTGGGTCATATATCATAAGCTGAGATCCTAGGTAGATAAGGATTCCAAGAAGGATGATTCCAGGGGTAGAGACCTTGGAACAGAACTTTCTGAACTTATCCTTATTGTCAATCTTCCGCACAAGAATCAGCAGAAGTGAGAATACCCACAGCTCCTGGGCGAACCAGAGAGGTCCGCTGCCAACCAAAGAGTAGATTATCCATTTGATGGCTAGAGGCATTCCAGTGAATGTATCGGCTCCGCCTCTTGTGTTAAAGTACCCGACAATCCATTGGAACGCAAATAGACCGATAGTGGAGGGAACAAGAAGTTTTTGTGTTCTTGTCTTGACAAACTCCTTTATTGATCTTTTCTCCAGGGAAAACCTTGCACTTATTCCGGCAAGAAGAAATAGAAGCATCATGAACCATGGATACAGGATGTATAGAACAATATCCTGTGGCTGCTTCATAGGGTTGTCCGAAAAACCGCCAATGCCGCCTAGTACACCTTTGCTGTTAAACATGTAGAATACATGATACACCAGTACTAGAACGACGGTGAACCATCTGAGGTTATCAATCCAATGTTT
Organism: Bacteroidales bacterium; assembly: GCA_024402125.1. Classification (GTDB taxonomy): domain Bacteria; phylum Bacteroidota; class Bacteroidia; order Bacteroidales; family UBA932; genus Cryptobacteroides. The sequence continues at coordinate 2,397 of JAKSJT010000227.1, read as the reverse complement.
TCTCATTTTGTAATATCGTCAACGATTTGTCCAACAAGACTGGCAAACAGTTCAGTCTTTACCATTGCCATACCATTCTGGTCTCCAAGGAGCATAAGAGTATCTCCGGGATTGATTCCATACTGGACTCTTGCATCCTTAGGGATGACGATCTGACCTTTGTCACCGACCTTGACAACGCCAAACATGTACTTGTCTTCATGTTTCTCCATAGTGCGAAAAGTTAGAATTTTCCCACAAAATTAACTTTCATCAACTTTCTTGCAATAGGCGAGTCTGTCCAGTTCCTTTTATGGACACAAAAAAGGCCTATTGGAAAATCTCCAGTAGGCCATGTATAAATTAGCGAGAAATAGAATACTACATATTCTTTCTTCTGAAAGTCCATGTAGGGAACATCTGGTGAGCGTATTCGTCATCATAAAACACTGCACTTTTGTACTGCTGACCTTTCAGCTGCCAGTCGAGCCATCTGGTAACAGCTATAGCATATGCTCCACCGTTCTTCTCATAATATGTTCCATTATGTCCGTCTGTTGAGCTGTAGAGAACTACAGGGAGATTCTCGATTCTACTGAAATCAAGATTGGCATTAGGATAAGCTATATCAATAGGGCCTCCGTTAAGGTAGAACATAGGAGTGTGGAGATTCTTGAGACTCTCTTTGGAAGCACCGCTCATTTCCATGTCAGCGATTCCTGAATTGAGAATGATACAGGTCTTGATTCGAGGGTCATGGGCAACAGCAAGAGCCTGAGCACCACCGCAAGACTGACCCATTACAGCAACCTTGTCAAGGTCAATAAGGTGGTAGTACTCTGATGATGCAACTGCGTTCTGCTCGGTGATCCAGTCCATAGCCTCGAGCAGCTGCTTAGGGTATGTTCTGAATGCCTGAGGGGCAGCAGGTGCAGCGTTCTTCTTTTTTGAGGAAGCCTTAGCAGCTTCTTTCTGTGCTGCCTCTATCATTGCCTTTCTTTTAGCTGCGAATTCTTCTTTCTCCTTATCTGTTGGGGGAGTGAATTTCTCTCCGTTTGCAAAAGTGATATTCTTCCCTTCAGGATAGCTGGTCATAAGAACTTCCTTCCATTTCTCAACAGTGTCGTTCTCATCATAAGGTCCAATTGCAATTACGATATAACCATGAGATGCTACCTCATTGAGAAGTAGTCTCATCTCGACATTGTCATTGGCACAAGCTCCATTTGCGTACAGGATGACAGGGAGCTTGCCTTGAGCCTCGACAACGGATTTCATGTTCTGAGGTCTGTAGATTGTATGAGTTGATATTGATTCATCGCATACAATTTCAGCCTTGAAAGGACCACTTCCTCCTTCTTCGACGACATTCTTTTTAACAGTCTGAGCGGAAGCACATACGTAAAGCAATAAAGCCGTTGCAGCAGATGCCAAGATTCTCTTACTAGCCATGATTTAAATAAATAATGTTGTTGTGAATTGTGTTGTTAGGCTAAAATAACAAATATTTAGCAGATTCATAACATAATTAATAGGTAAGGAAGCAGCTATTCGATAAGATATCTAAATAATTTTGTTAGTTTTGCAACTCAGTATTTTACCAACTTATTATGAAGAAGATAGTTCTATCACTACTGATGCTTTCTGTAGCGTCATTTTCATATGCACAAACAGCTGAGGGAAGCATCTCAACATTCAGAAAACCAGCTCCAGAGATTGAAGCCATCACAATGGCTGCACCACTCCCAAGCAAGTATTACAGCAACGACTACAAGAAACTCGTTGTCGGTTATTCAGCAAGCAGAAGCGTTCCAATCGCAGAACTTGCAGCAAGTGAGATAAGACTTGCAGGTCTTAGAGTGGATCCCCAGACATTCACATTAACTAGAGAGGCATATCTTGACAACCTTGAGCTCATCGACGTCGCAACAGGTGCACCAAAGGCTGTGACAGGTATCCCTGCTGGTGCAAAGATCAAGAACGTCACATGGTCTCAGACCGGAAAGTACTTCGCATTCACAGTGACAACACCTAAGGGAATGGGTCTTTATAGAGTTGATGCCAGCTCTTCATCGCTTGCAGCTCAGAAGATCAATACACATAGACTGAATGCAGTCCTCGGAACACCTTATATGTTCCTTGATGACACCAGAATCCTTTACAAGACAGTTCCAGATGGCAATACATCAATGCCAGTTCAGACTCTTGCAACATCTAATGTCATTCAGGAGACTCAGGGAATTAAGAAGAGCTCACTTCGTACATATGAGGACCTTCTTACAGGTCCATTCGATGAGATTGTATATGATTATGTAGCAACAAGTATCCTTGCGCTTTATGATGGCAACTCATCTAAGCTTATCGGAGAACCAGCTATCTACAGAAGCCTTGACCCATCTCCAGACAGACAACACATCA
>JAKSJT010000226.1 GCA_024402125.1 Bacteroidales bacterium | reverse complement strand
TTTCAACTTGCCGGAATGCTCATACAGGACTGAACTTACGGTCTTTTCTATGTCAAGCGATATTTCGTGATGGCTACCCTTCGTGCGAAGCACCATATAGTTCTTCTTTACCACATCGCCTTCTTTCACTACGGCAACAGGACACCTGAAACTTCCGGCACCACATGGAAGGAATGCCTCTATGACTCCACCTGCTACATCGGACTTCATCTCACTCAGTTCTTCGCCAGTCAGTTCTTTTCCCATCAAATGATCTTTCAGATTATCCGATATCCATAAGGTAGATTGACCCCGTGATACATAATCCTCCTTTTTCCTGAAGCCAAGAACCTGGAACGCGTCTGGGTCACAAATCAGATAATTGATCCAGAGGTCACGAATCTCGAAGCTTTCATAGCAAGTTCCCGGAATCTGCTCTGCATATCCGATGCCTGTAACATAGGATTTCTCCGACAATGTCTGGAAGACAACATCTTTCTCTGTATCATCCGATGACGGAAGCTGTATGGTATAAACCTCATCAATGTCACAGCCAAAATCCATAACCCCATTGTGCTTGATCTGTGCCCACTCCAGGATGGTCACAAAGAGAAGAACCACGGTAATGATACCTTGCAATACAATCAGTGCCTTACTTACGAACTTCTTCTCCTTTGCCTTGAACTCTCCCTTTACCACATCGATGGCGGAATATCGGGAAATGGCTCTGGCAGGAGCCAATCCTGTCAAGATACCCATGACTGCAATCAGCATTGCGTAGGCCATCCAGGCAACAGGGCTGAGTTTGATGGAACTCAGGAGCGATGAAGGCACATCGATGGAAAGAATCGTTGACAGTAGATGCATGGATGCAGAGGCAAGCAGCAGGCCAAAGATGAAACAGATAGCCGTGAAGACCACATTCTCAGCCAGGACTTGTTTCCAGATATCCCATTTGGTAAATCCCAGAAGTTGCTTGATTGCCATTTCCTTGGCGCGGCGAGTGGTCATGGCCATGCTCAGGTTGGTGTAATTGGAGAAGGCAAAGACAAGCAGCAGGAGCAAGGCAGTTCCCAGTATGATCAGGACATCAGGATTCAAGGCAGTCAGCCAGTAAAAGTCGCTTGTGACCGACATCTGATCGTAGCGTTCAAAATCCATATTCATGTTTGCCTCCTTTACTTCCAGCTTTGCTGCAAACTCCTTGGTCTCTTTCTTGCGGATTTTTTCTGCAAAAGGTTCTATAGGCTCGCCGTCTCTCAAACGGATAAAGGTATAGATACTGAAGAAACTTTCGTCAGGATGGCCTTTAAGGCTGAGTATTACATCGGTATAAGGTATGCGCTGGCTCTCAAAAGCATCCAGGATGCCCCCTACCACATACTCCTTCTCATCGATGGTAATGCTCTTTCCCATCAGGTTCTCATCAGACAGCTTGCCGGCAAACTCCTTGGAGAGGATGATGCTGTTCCCCTTGTCCAATGAGGCTATAGAGCCTGTCTGCATCTTGAGCGGGAAGAAATCCACGATATCCGGATTGCAGAACATAATATGGGCGGATACCTTTTTGTCGTCAAAAAACAGATCCACTACCTTTCCTGTTCCTGCAGAGATAAACTGGGTAGCATCTTCTACCTCCGGATACGTATCTGTAAAATACTGATCCTCTCCCTGAAAGCTGCTCGTTCCGCAGGTAATCACTCCGTAGATATTCTTATACTGCGGATTGTCATGGTCCATCTGCCAGAGTTCTACCAGCAGGCTGACCGCTGGGATGGCAAAGGATAGTGCAATGCTGATTCCTAACACTTGAATGAGGGTCAGCGATTTGTTCCGCTTGAGAAACTTGATATAACTTTTCATGTTTTATATGTTTTTTTCTTATTGTTACTTGTTAACTGTCAGAACCCTGCCGTTTATTCGGACTTCAGGTTGTTCACTGGATTCTCTTTTGCTGCAGAGATGGTCCTTACGATGATGATTCCCAGTGTGAGAATGGCAACAACCGTAAAGGCGGTTATATAGAGCCATGGAGAAATTTCTGCCTGCGTAGTGAACTGCTCCAGCCACTGGCGAGTGACGTAAATGGCAACAGGTGTGGCAAGGAGACAAGCGATGACAACGGTTATGACATACTGCTTGCAGAAGAGAGACACAATATCGTTACCATCTGCACCAAGAACCTTACGAACAGCCGTTTCATGTCTTCTGTGTTCCGTTTCAAAGAGGATCATACCGAACACTCCCATCAAGGCAATGATGATGGCAACGAGCGAGAAGAGGCCAAAGATCTGCGACTGGTGCATGAAGCGTGCATAGCGCTCCTCCATCTCTGTATCGACAGGCCAGGCATTCATCTCTTCATCAAGCTGATACTCCTCCACAATGGTCTGTTTCAGCTGAGTAATAAACGATTTAGGATCAACATTCGGCTCGGAGCGGACAATCAGATGATACAAATATTGATAGTTATACCCCACATTTGTATAGGCTTCAAAACCGTTTTCTGTTTTATCAGTAGCAGGTTTGCTATGGGTATTGACGCAAAAACCAGCTAGCTTATTGTCATAGACAGTCTTGATAAGCTCCTGTATTTTCTGCTCATCGCCAAAATCCTTCATAGCGTCTTCTACAATCAGAGAACCGACATTGCTCTCCGTAAAACCTTCGCCGGCAATGAACGGAATACCCACTACATCCAGATAGTTCGGCAACACCTTGCGCACCTTAAGCGTGAGTGAAATATCGTCCTTTGGAACAGCATGGGTCATTCCGGCATTACCAGTCACTCCATTATTCGATGCAGTAACAGCTTTCACGCCAGTTATACCTTCCACCCTCGATTTAATCTCAGGCTTATAATACGGAATACCGGCCACATAGAGGTTTTCTTTGTCAAAGCCGAGCTGCTGAGTGGTCATGTGGCGATACTGCATGTAGAAGACTGCCGAAATAATCATCATCGCAACAGCTGCTGCCAACTGAATGGTGATAAGAGTCTTCCTCAACACCAAGCCTGCACGACTGCGGGAGAATCCGCTTTTCACACCCATGGCAGCATCAACACGTGTGACGTACAACGCTGGGAACAACGCCGAAAGAACGGCAAACACGACCGAAACAAGTATCAATATACCGAAAGTGAGCAGATTCTTGTCAAAGCCTATGCCGCCATCGGTCAGTTCGTTGACCGAACTCTTGGAGATTGCCAGTATCAGGACACAAGCAAGTATAATGGCTACTCCCACATAGATGAGTGCCTCCTTGACAAACTCCCAGATGAGTGAAGAGCGTGATGCTCCAAACACCTTGCGGATATTGACGGAACGCATCTTCTCAGGCACAAGAGCCACAAAGAAGTTGATAAAGTTGATGAAGGCAATGATGACAATCAGAAGGGCAATGCCTATCATCTCGTAAACCGTGGAACGAGAGGCACACCTCTTGACATCATCCTGTACGTCAGAGAAATGCAGATCTGTCAGGGATACTAATTTGAACTCAGTCATGTTCTCTTGGATGAAATCCTCTCCATAATTGGTACCGAACTGCTTATTATATTCTGCCACTCGGCTCTTCATGGATTCGTATGCATTCTTGCTCAAAATGTCCAGAAACTTCTCTGCATCATCAGCATTAGCCAACGAGACAACACCATTATAGTTGAAGTTATTATCCTCAGTCGAGAGTATCTCTTCCTCCTCGTTAATCAGCACATCACACTCGTCAAGGTCGGAGTTGGTAGGATAAGACTTGAAGACACCCGTGACAGTAAGTGCCACTTTCTTCTGCTCGTAGGAGTCGAACACATAAATCATCTCTCCAGGAGCCACAGACATGGTCTCTGCCACCTTGTCGGAGATAGCCACATCTCCATCCACCTCTGGGTATTTACCCACAGTGAACTCCAGCCCCAATGCCTCAGCTGCCTGATGGGTGAACCAATGGTAGCTGAAATGATACAGGTCTGTACCATCCTTGCCACCATAAACCTTATTGCCTTGTTCCTGCAGATTAAAAAATCCAACTTTTGCTCCGGGTACAGCATCAACAGTCTTATTGCTTGCCTGAACCGGAGAGCGTGAAATCCATCCATCGTCGAAATGCGTGCAGATCATGTATTTCTTGTCCGCATCCTTGATGCTGCTATTATACGTCACGTCATACATCACCTGCGACATGATCACGTAGAATGCCGCGAAGGCGATAGTCATACCGAGTATGTTCAGTATCGGCGAAGCCTTGGTTTTCGAAAATAGTTTCATTCCTATTAGATATTATTGATATAGTTATGAAACAGGTGTTTCATTACAACTCATTCTTTACATCGCTTACTATCTGACCATCGAACAGATTGATGGTGCGCTGTGCCATAGCTGCATCTTTCTGCGAGTGGGTTACCATCACAATGGTGGCACCTTCGCGGTTCAGTTCCTGAAGGAGAGTCATGACCTCCTTGCCGTTCTTGGAATCCAGGTTACCGGTAGGCTCATCGGCCAAGATCAGCTTAGGGTTAGCCACACAGGCACGGGCAATGGCTACACGCTGCTGCTGTCCACCAGAGAGTTGCTGAGGGAAATGCTTGGCTCTGTGGCTGATGTTCATGCGCTTCATCATCTCGGTCACCTTCTGCTTGCGCTCAGTTGCAGAGATGTTCAGGTAGCGCAATGGCAGCTCTATGTTGTCATACACGTTCAACTCATCAATCAGGTTGAAACTCTGGAAAATGAAGCCGATGTTTCCCTTGCGGAACTTGGTGCGCTCCTTTTCCTTGAGCTTGGCTACTTCTGTGTCACCGAAGAGATAGCTTCCCTCGGTAGGATTATCCAGCAGGCCCAGAATGTTCAGGAGGGTAGATTTGCCACATCCAGAAGGACCCATGATGGCTACGAACTCGCCATCCTTGATTTCAAATGATACACCATTGAGTGCTGTGGTTTCAATTTCTTCCGTGCGGAAGATTTTGCTAAGGTTTGATACGTTAATCATAATTCTATATTTTTTTAATTTTATTCTTTTACTATTTTTATTTGGACATTGCGTTTTATTCTGATTTAAGATTCTCCACTGGATTCAAGCAGGCTGTATAGTAAGATTGAATCAAGCAAACACAGATTACTGCTCCCATGGTGAAGAGGAAGGTCGCAATGAACATCCAAGGAGAAATGCCCACTTTTGATATCTCATTCTCCTGAAACATGGATCCAAGTAAATAGCCTAGTGGAAGACCCACCACATTGGCTATGAGCATAAGCATGGAATAGGAACGGGTGTTTCTGGACATTTCTTCGTGGGTAGAAGAGCCAAAGACCTTGCGGATAGCAATGTCATGCTTGCGTATCTGCATGTTATAGGTACTGATACCCAAGATGCCAAGAAGGGAGAGAACCATCATGATAATTACGTAAGACTGCATCATATCCAAGAGTTGTTCATCTGCTTTCTTATTTGAATTGTAATACTGTTCACGCAGATATCCGCATC
>JAKSJT010000225.1 GCA_024402125.1 Bacteroidales bacterium | reverse complement strand
CTGACAAGCTCTCATACTTCAGGCAGTGCAACAAACGGCAGCTGGGACTATAATCCAAACGTGGATAGAGACTATCAGATCAATGTTGCAAGCAATAGCTACGGAACAAACTACAATGCAGGTACATACTCAAGAGGCCACCAGGTCCCTTCAGCTGACAGAAAGGATGACTCGACTAAGAGAAAGCAGCTCTACTACTTGACTAACCAGACTCCTCAGATTCAGAACGGATTCAACGGTACAATCTGGAGCGCCCTTGAGAATGGTGTCAGAGCCTTGGTTTCCAATACGGATACAGTCTATGTGGTGACTGGAGCTTCTTTCAGAAAGGTTGGCGGAAACGAGACAATCAAGTATCTTTCAGCTGCCAAGGATGGCGTTTCTCCAGCTCAGGTTCCTGTACCGAACTATTATTGGAAGGTTCTTCTCAAGGTCAAGAGAACAGGCGACGCAGTGACATCAGCCAGTGCTATCGGCTTCTGGCTGGACCATAAGGTATATTCAAACAACGATTATACTCCATATGCAGTCAGCGTAGATACAATCGAACAGTATACAGGATTTGACTTCTTTACGAACCTGCCTGATACTCTAGAACCAAATGCAGAAAAGAACACCAGCTGGTCTTCCTTCCAGAATTTCTAGAGAAGACAGTTTTTCTTAACAGAATTCGGCAAAATTAAAGAGTAAATAGCTTGTTTATTACTCTAAAGTTGGATAATACTTACAGATTGTAAGCTGAACGAAAGAGAAGAGGCGCCATAAGCGCCTCTTTCTTGTCCTTAATCGTTCAAATTCATGCATTTGTGTATATTTATACATTAAAATATGTTCCAGAAAGCAATTTTTAAATTTTTTCTTTTTTCTAAGGAAAAAGTTTTGTAATTTTGGAGTCGTTAAAAATAGTAAGTGTATTAAAAGTCAACATGACAACAAGTATTTCTATTATCGTGGTCGTCATTCTAACAGTCCTTGTGAAGATATCATAAGAACGGGAAGACGCATGCGAATATACTTGTACAAGATATTTTAAGCCTTCCCAAGTAACGGGAAGGTTTTTTTATAAATGGAGATTTAGAAATGAAACATCAATTCCGTAGCGCTATTACTACTGAAGGCCGTAGAATGGCAGGAGCTAGAGCTCTTTGGATCGCTAATGGTATGAAGAAAGAGCAGATGGGCAAACCCGTCATCGCTATTGCAAACTCTTTCACACAGTTCGTCCCAGGACATACTCATCTTCATGAGATCGGCCAGATCGTCAAGGCAGAGATTGAGAAGCTCGGCTGCTTCGCTGCAGAGTTCAATACTATAGCAGTTGATGACGGTATTGCTATGGGTCATGACGGAATGCTTTACTCGCTTCCTTCACGTGACATCATCGCTGACAGCGTTGAATATATGTGCAATGCGCACAAGGCTGATGCACTTGTCTGCATCAGTAACTGTGACAAGATCACACCAGGTATGCTCATCGCATCGATGAGACTTAACATCCCTACAATCTTTGTGTCTGGTGGCCCTATGGAGGCAGGTGAGCTTGGTGCAATCAAGCTTGACCTTATCGATGCTATGGTTAAGTCAGCTGACCCTTCAATGAGTGATTCAGATGTTGCGGATATCGAGGCTCATGCATGCCCTACATGTGGTAGCTGCTCAGGTATGTTCACAGCAAACTCAATGAACTGCCTTACTGAGGCAATCGGTCTTTCACTTCCAGGAAACGGAACAGTCCTCGCAACTCATAAGAACAGAGTTGAGCTTTTCAAGAAGGCTGCAAAGATTATCGTAGACAACGCATACAAGTACTATAGAGACGGAGACGAGTCTGTTCTCCCTAAGTCAATCGCAACTAGAGAGGCATTCCTCAATGCAATGACTCTTGATATCGCAATGGGTGGATCAACAAATACAGTCCTTCACCTTCTTGCAGTTGCCAATGAGGCAGGCGTTGACTTCAAGATGAGCGACATTGATGCCCTTTCACGCAAGGTTCCTTGCATCTGTAAGGTCGCTCCAAATACAGCAAAGTATCACATCCAGGATGTAAATAGAGCCGGTGGTATCGTATCCATTATGGCTGAGCTCGCAAAGGGTGGTCTTGTGAATGATTCTCTTAAGAGAGTTGACGGTATGACTCTCGCTGAGGAGATCGCTTCATATTGCATCATGAGCGAGGGTGTATGTGATGAGGCAAAGTGCCTTTATTCTAGCGCTCCAGCCAGAAGATACAATATCGTTATGGGTTCTCAGGAGACTTACTACGAGTCATTCGACAAGGATAGAGAGAACGGATGTATCAGAGACCTTGAGCATGCTTATACAAAGGATGGCGGTCTCGGCGTTCTCTTCGGAAACATCGCATTTGACGGTTGCGTCATCAAGACAGCCGGAGTTGATGAGAGCATATGGCACTTCGAGGGTCCTGCAAAGGTGTTCGATTCTCAGGAGGCAGCATGCGAAGGAATCCTTGGCGGTAAGGTAGTGAGCGGTGATGTTGTTGTCATCACATATGAAGGCCCTAAGGGTGGTCCTGGTATGCAGGAGATGCTCTACCCGACATCATACATCAAGTCAATGCATCTTGGAAAGGCGTGTGCCCTCATTACAGACGGACGCTTTAGCGGCGGTACATCAGGACTTTCTATCGGACACATCTCTCCAGAGGCAGCAGCCGGTGGAAACATCGGTCTTGTAAGGGACGGAGACATCATCCTCATTGATATCCCTTCACGTAAGATTGAGGTGAAGCTTTCTGAGGAGGAGCTTGCTTCTCGTCGTGCTGAAGAGGCAAACCGCGGAAAGAAGGCATTCACACCACCATTCCGTCAGAGAGAGGTCAGCAAGGCTCTCAAGGCTTACGCTTCAATGGTAAGCTCAGCTGACAAGGGTGCAGTTAGAATCATTGAAGACTAATTTCGGAAATTAAGTTTAGTAGGTATATATTTTATGGCAAATCAAACAGAAGCAGATCAGCAGATGTTCAAGGGTGCGGAGATTCTCCTGAAATCCCTTCTTGCTGAGGGTGTCGAGACAATCTTCGGATACCCAGGCGGACAGAACATCGCTATCTACGACCAGATTTACGACTATAAGGACAAGCTTCGTCATGTCCTTGTAAGACACGAGCAGGGTGCTATTCATTCAGCACAGGGTTATGCCCGCGCAAAGGGCGTTCCAGGAGTAGTTCTCGTGACATCAGGTCCTGGTGCAACAAACGTTGTTACAGGTATCGCAGATGCTATGATCGATTCAACACCACTTGTGGTGATTGCAGGTCAGGTAGGAACAGCGCTCCTTGGAACAGATGCATTCCAGGAAACAGACGTTCTCGGTATGACAATTCCTATCACAAAGTGGAGTTATCAGATCCGTCGTCCGGAAGATATCGTCTGGGCAGTAGCTAGAGCATTCTATATCGCAAGCAGCGGTCGTCCAGGTCCAGTTGTCCTTGACTTCACAAGAGACGCTCAGGTAGGATGCGCTCCATTCAACTACGAGAAGTGCAACTTCATCAGAAGCTATATCCCTAACCCTAAGCCATGCGATGATGCAATCGCAGAGGCAGCCAAGATGCTTAATGCGTCAAGGAAGCCTTTCGTGGTGTTCGGACAGGGTATTACTATCGCAGGGGCAGAGAAAGAACTTGCAGAGTTCCTCTCAAAGGGTGACATTCCAGCAGGATCAACTCTCCTTGGCCTTAGCGCACTTCCATCAGATGATCCACACTATGTCGGTATGGTAGGTATGCACGGAAACATCGCAGCAAATGTGATGACACAGGAGTGTGATGTCCTTCTTGCTGTCGGAATGCGTTTCGATGACCGTGTAACAGGTAAGCTTTCAACTTATGCAAAGCAGGCTAAGGTTATCCATATTGACATCGACGCTGCTGAAATCGGAAAGAACGTTCCAGTTGACCTTGGTATCCTTGGAAACGCTAAGGAGGTTCTTCCTCGCATTACTGAGCTTCTTCTTCCAAAGAACAACAAGGAATGGATCGCTGAGGCAGACGTTTGCAATAGAGTTGAGAAGGAGAAGGTAATCGATCCTGAGGTTAGACCAGGCGAGGGCTTCATCAAGATGGGTGAGGCAGTTGATATGGTCGCAAAGGTTTCCGCTTCTTCAGCAATCATCGTAACAGATGTCGGTCAGAACCAGATGCATGGTGCAAGATACTCCAGATTCAACCAGGGTAGAAGTATGATCACTTCCGGTGGTCTTGGAACAATGGGATTCGGTATTCCAGCAGCAATCGGAGCTAAGATCGCAGTTCCGTCAAGACCAGTTGTCCTCTTTGTCGGTGATGGTGGATTCCAGATGACAATCGAGGAACTCGGTACAATCATGCAGGAGGGAACAGGTGTCAAGATAGTTCTTCTTAACAACAACTGGCTCGGAAACGTCCGTATGTGGCAGGAACTCTTCTGGAATGAGCGTTATTCATACACCAGAATGACAAACCCTGACTACTCTAGAATCTCTTCAGCTTACGGAATCAAAAACCGTCTTGTTGAAAAGAGAGAGGATCTTGAGGATGCAGTCAAGGAGATGCTTTCAGACGATATGCCATTTATCCTTGAGGTGAGAGTTATCGAAGAGGGTATGGTATTCCCTATGATTCCACCAGGAAAGAGCGTGGATGAGATTATGGTAAGCAATGACGAATGGTTCACAAAAGAATAAGGAGGGTATAGATATGGAAATGGAAAAAGACACAATGTATACCGTAACTGTGTATTCAGAGAACCAGGTCGGTCTTCTTAGCGCTATCTCTAGTATCTTCACTCGTCGTAGCCTTAACATCTGGAGTTTGACTGTATCAGCTTCATCTACTCCAGGAGTGCACAAGTTCACAATCGCATCAGAGACAACAGAAGATCGTATTTCAGCTGTTGTTAAGCAGATAGAAAGAAGAGTTGATGTGATCAAGGCTTTCTACTACAAGAACGATGAGATCGTTTATCGTGAAATTGCCCTCTACAAGGTAGAGACAGCACCACTTCTTGAAAGTAACGCTCTTGAGTCGCTTATCTCAAAGCACCACGCCAGAATCATCGAGATGAACAACAACTTCACAGTTCTTCAGAAGACTGGCCATTGTGAGGACACACTTGAGCTCTACAATGACCTTAAGAATATGGGTAAGGTACTTCAGTTCGTCCGTTCAGGCCGCGTGGCAGTAACAAAGTCAGATCACGAGTTCGTGGACGAGTTCCTCGCTGAGAGAGAAGAGGAGAGAAAGAGAATATTAGGAGAATAATAAATTAATTAACATATAAATTTTTACAGTAATCATGTCAAAAATGAACTTTGGCGGTGTTGAGGAAAATGTAATCACCCGCGATGAATTTACACTTGAGCATGCACGTGAGGTCCTCAAGGACGAGACAATTGCCGTTATCGGTTATGGCGTTCAGGGTCCTGGTCAGTCACTTAACCTTCGTGACAACGGTTTCAACGTAATCGTTG